>NZ_BAFM01000031.1 GCF_000334895.1 Halococcus agarilyticus
TTTTAACGTTTTTTTTTTCAGTCGGCTTTTCTGGTTCGGTAGTAGAAGGTTTAAGTGGGTTCAAATCCGGCCACTCAGTCCGCTCAGCGGTTCAGTATGCGATCGTGTACAAATGTATGCTAACAAATAACGTTCAATGAGCTATTACGTATTCACTGTAGAGAGTTGCATGAGCGATACTACAATTCGAGTGGATCGATCCACACTGACCGACCTCGAATCGTACAAGATTGATAACTACCGGACCTCGCGTGTCCCGAACGATGTGGTCATCTCAAACATGATCGAGGATCTTCGAGAGGGCAACGAGGACCAGAACCGTAGTTAAGTAGCCTGTCTGCGGAAATATCGAGATTCTCCGTCATATATTGGAAATTGTTCGGTATGAGGTGTTGATTTCTGCCGTTATTACTGTCGCAAATGTCCAGATGCCAATCAAAGATTGCTGAAGAACGAAGAGAGATCGCCCGAGAACAAGCCGGTGCTCAGTGTCAGTACTGTGAGATGGACCATCACACACACGAACAGGTATTCAAGTCGGCGCTGAGGGCGGTTCCCATCTACCCGGAAGAAGTTCAAGACCGCCCTGAAGACGCCTACTTGCCGGAGAACGTCATAGTACTGTGTGCCCGGCACTGTGGACTCCTGGAGTCGAACCTTACCAGTCCTCTTGAACTACTGGGTTACGCTGGCAGTGATACTCAGCTTCCGCCAGAGACGTTGCCCGAGACTCGGCAGTACGAGGATCAATCGTACACTAAGGGAACCTCTGAGCACGCTCAAGGTCGTCAGTACGCGCTTGATCGAGACGACTGGACGTGCCGGTGCTGCGGGATGAACCGACGAGAGCATCAGGCACTACACAACGAGTCGATCCATACACATCACATGGCCCCGTTACACTCGTTCGACGGTGATGAGGAACAGTTCCATAGTCCGTTCAACCTTATCACGGTGTGCCAGGACTGCCATTCGATTCTGGAATGGTACTTTCCGTCGGTGGACTCCCAGGTAGAGTTCTGCTCCCGGAACGAGGGTGAACCTCTACTGGTGGACGTGATTGAGTTCGTGGAACAGAAGCTCGGTGTTCCACACGAAGACAGGCTTCACGCACAGATTATTGAGCGGTACGACAGTCGGCAGGCTACCTTCGACTCGAACGTCGGTTCCGGATTCTGACGAAGATCTAAATCTCTGTAGGTGCTTTATTGCTGTGAAAATTGAGGTCCGTTCAGAACAGGCCTTAGTCGTCGCTCAAGGCCTTGTTCATGATTCGCTCGCGCTGGTCCATCCGTTCAGACTCGTCACGCTCGTCGTAGTACCTCTCCATCGTGTCTACCGTCATGTCGATCCTATCGCCCAGAATGTCATCTGGTAGGTCGTCATAGGCCCTCATTCGACTCACGAACGCGTGTCTTGCCGAATGCGGTGAATGAGTTTCAGGACACTTCTGCCGTTCTCTGTAGGCAGTGAACGGACAGTCCTTGCCGTCTTCGGTGTGGTCGCATTCCTCACCAAGTCGTTTCGAATGCGTGATACCGTACATCCGATTACGCATTGTTCCCTTAACCATCCTGCCGTTTTGGGTGGTAATCAACGGTTTTCTGCCGTGCTCGTCCTCCACATCGGTGCGACAGTCGTCCAAGTAGTCCTCCACGACCTTCTGTATGTTTTCAACCTGGATACCGAGTATGACGTTCCTCTCGCCCTTCCGCTGGCGTTTGAGCTTCGTATCTGTGTCTGGTCGGTGCTCCAGTTCGACGTACATCCTACCGTCATCACGGTATTTGAGGTCGTCTACGTCGATGCTGTGGATCGCGCCGATCCGGCATCCCATGTCGCTCAGAAGCGCGAACAGGACGTGATCGAGGCTCGCGTACTCGTATTTGTTCAAGTAATCCAGGATACGATCCGCTCGTTCCGGATCAAGGTCTCTGTCGTCCGCCTTCTCGTCTTCTGGTTCGACTGATGGGATCTGGATCTGGTCAGACACACCGATCGGCACGGAATCGTTGTCTTCGCAGTATTTCACGAACACGCGGAACGTCTTCAGCTGGTTTGATAACGTTACCAGTGCGATCCCACTGTTCTTCTTTCGGTGGCGACGATAGTCGTTTGCCTTCCGACCAGTCAGCTCAGTGAGGTCATCGAAACCAGTTTCTTCACACCACTCCAGAAATCGCTCCAATCGGTACTGGTGGTTGATTAAGGTATCGTGAACGACATCATCTTCCTCGTCTGAGAGGAATCGTTCGACCTCGTTACGTGGATCTATCGGTCCTTTGACTGTCATTGTGATTCTCCTGTGTCATGCCCATAATCGCACGAAGGCGCTGGGTTGTATTGTTGTTGTACATGGTCTGTTTCCGTACTACATGTACGTGCTGAGACCCTATAAAACTTGGGTGCATAATCGTCTATCCAATCATTAGTAATGGTAATCAGAGCGGTGGAAACCCGCCCGAACCCATCTCCTGGCGGCGCGACGCGGCGAGCGAAGCGAGTCATTGACCAAGAATAGGTGAGAAGTCACTGAGAAGCGGACAAGATTGAGTGAGTACCTGTACAAATGAGTCGATTTTCAACAGATAGTGAATCTGTTGCTAGGACGATGCCGACATCAATCACCACTGACAACTTCATAATCATAAACTAAAGGCTTCAATTTAGCCTCCCCGAAGAACTCGGGTAATCCAAACTCGCTGAGCGGAATTTTAGGAACAATTGCAATTCTTAACGGTGAAGGGGACTGCAACATGCTCTGCGAATTGGATGTCTCTATCGGTAGATTTGTAGCAAGAGAGTTGATTGACGTGAGGGACCCATCCCTACCAATAATTGTACTGTTCGTATCATCAGGTCTGCTTACGGATGAGAAAAAATCCGTTTCATTGACTTGTAGCTCTTGAAAGACAGAAAATTGCGAGTTATCTATGCTAATCCATTCTCCGCAATATATCACTAATGTATACTTCAGCCACTCATCTAACGATTTTCTTACTCGAATTCCCAAGTTCGGCAAGTCGCTGTACAATATAGAATCCCCCGGCCTGATTATATTCTCACCTGCGCTTGTGGAAGTGTCATTCGCTATATTCTCGTTGTATATATGAAATCTCATTTCAGGGTTGTACACATGCTTGAGTAGCAACTTCATCCAAAATGGTGATGTTCCAGTAAGCGCTGCGAGAGAAAGCACCAGCGAAAGGATCACAAGAGCATTCATATCTCCCAGCGTATTTTGGCCACTACCTCTCGAATAATATCTCTTGTGCATGCTCCGCTGTGTTTGTCGGCAGATTTCGTGGCGATACAGTTCTCGCTATATAGCGTGTGATGTTCACACATTCTATTGCAGTTAGGTGACAGTCGCTTTCGGTTCCTTTCCGTACACTCAATTAAGTTATAAACATTATCGGATGTGGACCACTCAGACCTAATTTTCTGGCGCGCAACACGACGAGCGAAGCGAGCCGTCAGCGCCGTCGAAGTGGTGACGGCGGATGTGAAGCAGGGGTCGAAGCGAAACGACCGTGGTTCACATCCGGCCGAGCCCCTTTCGAATCGATTTCCCGAAATGTACCCACCAGAACAGGGGTAAACGGACGAGGTGCGACCTCGAGGGTGATGCCACGAGTAGTTGGAGGCCGCACCTCAAGTCGTGTTATAGGCGTTCCGAGGAGATAAGCGTAGCGCCGTACATTCCGAATGAGGGCAGAAATCGGACAAGCGTTGGGGGTTTCACCACAACCACGGACGAGAAGCCACGGAATCCCACAGTCAGCGTGGCGTGAAATCGGTCCGGGAGAGGTGACAAACGGTGGGATCGTCGCACTTCGGCTCAGCGATGCCGACAGTCGTGGACTCGTGCGGATCGAGGCTGAGCAGTTCGTCGTCGGCTTTCAGCCCACAGTCGTCGGCGCGGCAGTCGAGACGTTCGCGATGGCCTCGTCGTACCACGCCGGGCGTTCGACGATCGTGTTTCCGAGATCGGTGTAGCGGACTCGGTCGTGGACGCGAACGGGGACGCCGTTCAGCGTCGCCCCGTAGCGCAGACGGTACTCGCGGACGAGTCCGCGCGAGTCGATCACCGCTCGCAGCGTGACGTTGCGTGGGTTCCGCCACAGGCTCTCGAACATGGCCGGGTTCGTCACCTCGGTCGCCACGACGCGATAGACGTCTCTTCCGTTTCGCTGTCCCCGAGCGACGACGCGGGTTTCGACCGAACTGAGCGGTCCCGCGACGAACTCGTCGTGGGTTCCGCGCCGGAAGTAGCCACGTCTTCGAGCCGCGTACGAGGTGGTGTCGTTGCTGGTTCGGGCGACGAGAACGCGCTGGCCGTTCGACCAGACCGAGAAATCACCCGGTCCGTACGCTGATCTCCCCGACGTGTTCACCGTCTTGTAGATCGGGCTGCCGTTCGCCGCGTGCTGTGTCCGGATGGTGTCGTGGTCGTAGACCGTTCCGTTCGCGTATCTCACCGTGACGTTTCTGCGGAGCGTGTGCGACGTGTTTTCGAGAACGGCTGCGTGTGCCTCGCCGAGCGCGAACGCGTCCGTGATTCCCTTCCCGGTGAGGCCTGGCGCGAGCTGCGGAACGGGGGTCGAGGTCGGCTCGTCGGTCGGAACGGCCGCCGGCGTGAGCGTCGGTTCGGGCGTTTCCTCGCCGCCGGGCGCGATGCCGTTACAGCCCGCGAGAACGAGCGACAGGGATGGATGCGACCGCCGTCGTCCGGAGGAAACGCGTTTCAGCGCCGCATGAACGACGAAAGCCGATCGGTGAGGCCGCCGCCACCGAGTTTGAGGTAGTACGCCGCACCGCCGTCCTCGTAGTAGTTGTCGATGCGGCGTTTGATCTCGAAGCCGATGTGTTCGTAGAAGTCGATGGCAGCCTCGTTGGTCGCGCGGGCGTGACAGGTCACGGCGTCGTGTTCGTCGGCGACGGTCGCCATGAGCTGTCGGCCGAACCCCTCGCCGCGATGGGTGGGATCGACCGCGAGGAAGAGCACGTAGCCGTCGCGCCGGACGGCGGCGAACCCGATGAGATCATCGGCCTCCGAGCCGCGTCCACCGCCGCGGACGCCCGCGAACAGAAGGTGAACGGTCGCCCGGCGGTAGGCGTTAGTGAAAAAGCCGCGGCGCTGCTTGAGCACGTCGTCCTCGCGGCGGATGCGCTCCTTCAGCTCCCACGCGTCGTCGACGTGCTCGTCGCTGCCCGCCTCGACGACGCGTTTCGTGACATCGACGCTCACTGCCGACCGATAGCGCGTGCATCGATATAATTCCACCGCCCGCGCATGCACAACGCTTTCTGGGAGGGGGAATCAGGCGAGAGTATGTCCGATGTGGATGCCCGCGGAACGGCCCCACCGGGGGCGAACGCGGGAGTTCGCGAAACGCTTCGGGAGTGGGTGATCACCGGGGCCGCGCTCACGATCCCGTTTCTCATCACCGTGATGGTGCTCGCGTTCGTTCTGAACTTCGTCAGCGACCTCCTCACACCCGTCGTCGACGTCGCCCGGTACTTCGGGCTCGTCGGCCCGACGGTGGAGATGGCGCGCTCGCTCGGACTCGGGCCGGAGTTCGGGTCCGTTCTCATCGAACTCGGCACGGTTCTCGTGTTGTTGCTGGTCGTTCTCGCCGTGGGGATCGTCGCGAACCACACCTCCTCCGATCGCGAGTTCTCGAAGCTCTTTCACACCGCGATGGAGGCGATTCCGGGGGTCGGCTCGGTCTACACCAGCTTCCGTCGGATGAGCGACGTCCTGATCGAAAGCGACACCTCGAGCTTTCAGGAGGTCAAACTCATCCAGTTCCCCAACGAGGGAACCTACTCCTTCGCGTTCGTGACCGCCGAGCCGCCCGATACGCTCGACGACGCCGCCGAGCACGACGACCTCCGGACGCTGTTCATGCCGCTCGCGCCGAACCCCGTGATGGGGGGGTTTCTGATCCACGTTCCGGCGGATCGGGTCTACGACGTGGATCTCACCGTCGAGGAGGCCGTCAGCGCCATCGTCACCAGCGGGGTGGCGATCGGCGACACCGACGACGCCACGAGCCTCTCGGCCGACGAGCTCGCCGCACTCGGACGGTACGGCGGTGCCGAGGGGGCCGGCGATGCCGACGCTGCCGGCGACGGGGCGGCCGGACCGGACGGCGTGAAGGCGACCAACACCGAGGAGGCGATCGTGGGAGCGACGGACGGCACCGAGCCGGAGGGTGGCGACGCCGACGACCGCACCTCGTCGGCGGACGAGTCGTGAGCTTCGAACTCCGCGAGCACACCGCCGACGTCGCGGTCGCCGCCGACGGTGCCAGCCTCGACGCGGCCTTCGCCGCGGTCGCCGACGGGCTGGCGGCGGCGATGTGCGAGGCGATCCCGCGGGACGGCGGCGAGCACTTCGAGGTGACTGCGGCGGCGGAAAACCGTGAGGCGCTGCTCTACGAGTATCTCGCCGAGCTCATCTACCAGCGCGACGTGCGGAGCGTCCTCCCGGTCGACAACCAGACGACGATCCGACACGACGACGGGGCGCAGGGGGAGGACGCCTGGCAGCTCAACGCGAGCGCGCGCGGCGTCCCGCTCGAAACGATCGACGCACGGGAGGTGAAGGCCGTGACGTACTCCGAGATGGCGATCGAGCGGACCGCCGACGGCTGGCGGGCCTACGTCGTCTTCGACGTCTAATGGGGGAGACGAAACCTATTCCGGGGGCGATGGAGTAGGTCGCGTATGGACACCTACGACGCCGACGGGATCACGCTCGAACGCGTGGAAGAACACGTCTGGGAGATCCCCCAGGAGGGCGAGATGAACGCGCCCGCACGGGTGCTCGCGAGCGAGGCGCTGCTGGACGAGATTTCGGACGACATGACGCTCGAACAGCTGAAGAACTCGACGCACCTGCCCGGCGTGGAGAAGTACGCGATCTGTATGCCCGACGGTCATCAGGGCTACGGATTTCCTGTGGGTGGGGTCGCGGGCATCGACGCCGAGAACGGGTGTATCTCGCCGGGTGCCGTCGGCTTCGACATCAACTGCGGCGTCCGGATGATGACGACAAACCTCACCTACGAGGACATCGAGGGCCACGAGGAGGAGCTGGTCGAGTCGCTGTTCGCGAACATCCCCTCGGGACTCGGCGGTGGCGGCGTCGTCGAGTCGGGCGTCGACACCGTGGAGGCCATCCTCGAACGGGGGATGGACTGGGCGCTGGAGGAGGGCTACGCCGTCGCGGACGATCTCGCACACTGTGAGGACGAGGGCCGCCGGCCGGACGCCGATCCAGGCGTGGTTTCACAGAAGGCGAAGGATCGTGGGAAGAATCAGATCGGAAGCCTCGGCTCGGGTAACCACTTCCTCGAAGTCCAGCGCGTGACCGACGTCTTCCGGGCAGACGTGGCGGACGCCTACGGCCTCACCGAGGAGCAGATCGTGGTGTTGATCCACTGCGGGAGCCGGGGGCTGGGCCACCAGGTCTGTACCGAGTACACCCGCGAGGTCGAGCAGGCTCATCCGGGGCTGCTCGATCGACTCCCGGACAAGGAGCTCGCGGCCGCGCCCGCCGGGAGCCAGCTCGCCGAGGAGTACTACGGTGCGATGTGTGCGGCGATCAACTACGCGTGGGTCAACCGTCAGCTCATCATGCACCGCACTCGGCAGGTGTTCGAGCGCGTCTTCGACCGTTCGTGGGAGGAGATGGAGATGGACCTGCTGTACGACGTCGCGCACAACATCGCGAAGAAGGAGGTCCACGACGTAGGGGGCGAGGACAGCGAGGAAGAACGCGAACTCTACGTCCACCGGAAGGGCGCGACGCGGGCGTTCCCGGCCGGTCGGCAGGAAGTTCCGAGCGCGTACCGTGACGTTGGCCAGCCCGTCATCATCCCCGGAAGCATGGGCGCGGGGAGCTACGTCCTCCGCGGCGGCGAGGCCTCGCTCGAAACCACGTTCGGCTCGACGGCCCACGGCGCGGGTCGGACGATGAGCCGGACTCAGGCGAAAGACGAGTTCTGGGGCGAGGACGTTCAAGACGAACTTCAAGAGCAGAAGGTGTACGTGAAGGCCCAGAGCGGCGCGACGGTGGCCGAGGAGGCGCCCGGCGTCTACAAGGACGTCGACGAGGTGGTGCGGGTCTCCGACGAGCTGGGGATCGGCGACACGGTCGCGCGGACGTTCCCCGTCTGCAACATCAAGGGCTGACTCAGAGGAAGTCGAGCGAAACGTCAGCCGGCGTCGTTCGTGCGTCGACTTCGCGACCCTCGTCGTATTTCACGAAGTTCAGGTGAAACACCTCGCCACAGCCCTCCCCCTCCGTCTCGCTCGCCCCACAGACGATCTCGACGCCGTCGCTCTCCTCGAACTCCTCGTATGGGGCGGCGTACTCCCAACCGTCGAGCGCGAACGGCGTCACCGACTTGTCGGCGAGGGCGGCGTCGCGGTCGAGGGTGACGACCGCATCGCAGCGCGGACAGGTGTACCGGACGGCGACCATACCGACCGGAAGGGGTCGATCGCATATAGCTCCGGTGTCCCCGGAGTAGCGGTGCGGTTGCGGGGGTACGGCAGCGGGCTTGGCGTCCTGCGCTCGCTCTGCGAACGCAGAGCTCAGGAGAGGTTGCTCTCCTGGTGGATGAAGGGCGAGGTCACGAACGGAGTGAGTGATCGAGGGCTTCGGCGGTGCGGGGGCCGGGGCGGTCGCGGAGAGCGTCAGCGATCCAACTGCGAGCGAACGCAGTGAGCGAGCGGGAGTTTTTGATGCACCGGAAGAGCGAAGCTCTTCCGAGCCTTGCTTCGCTCAGCAAGACACGTTTTTGCGAGGGGTTGAGCGCGAGCGAAGCGAGCGCGATTTCCCGAAGTAAAAAGGTGCTGGTGCAATGAAAAAGGACTTACCGGGCCGCCGAGTGTGAAAGCGCATGCAGGCTATCGTGCTCGCCGGCGGCTATGCGACGCGGCTCTGGCCGATCACGAAACATCGGCCGAAGATGTTTCTCCCGGTGGGCGAGACGGTGATCATCGACCGGATCTTCGAGGAGCTGGAATCAGACGAGCGCATCGACGAGGTGTACGTCAGCACGAACGAACGCTTCGCGGACGACTTCGAGGCGCATCTCGCCGCGAGCGACTTCTCGAAACCACAGCTCAGCGTCGAGGACACCTCCGGCGAGTCGGAGAAGTTCGGGGTCGTCGGCGCGCTCGCCCAGCTCGTCGAGCGCGAGGGAATCGACGACGACCTCCTCGTGATCGCGGGCGACAACCTCATCAGTTTCTCGCTCAGCGACTTCATCAGCGATTTCGAGGCGCGTGATGCCCCGACGATCGCGGCCTACGACATCGGCTCGCGCGAGCGTGCCACCTCGTACGGTCTCCTCGAACTCGACGGTGATCGGGTGGTCGACTTCGAGGAGAAACCAGAGGATCCGCCGAGCACGCTGGTCTCGATCGCGTGTTATGCCTTCCCGGCGGACGCAATCGCCTTCGACGAGTATCTCGCGGGCGACAACAACCCCGACGAGCCGGGCTGGTTCGTCCAGTGGCTCCAGACGAAGCGCCCGGTCTACGCCTACACATTCGACGGCGCGTGGTTCGACATCGGCACCGCCGAGGGCTACCTCGAAACCGTCGCATGGGCGCTCGACGGCGAGACTGCGATCGAACCCGGTGCGACCGTCGAGAACAGCGAGATCGGCGACGACGTCCACGTGATGGACGGTGCGACGATCGAGAACGCGACCGTCGAGCGATCGGTGGTCTTCCCCGATGCCAGCATCGAGGACGCGACCGTCACCGACTCGGTCGTGGACGAGGAGGCCAGCGTCGCCGGCACCGACCTCGGCGGCTCGCTCGTCGGCGCACACACGAAGCTCTCGAACGGCAAGGACTGATCGGCCCGTCGACGACGATCGCACGACCGGAACGACGTATCGGGTCGGAACGTTCTTCACCGCCGTCGCGTAACCGTCAGCGATGCCATCGCGAGCGAAGCAAGTCGTCGCGGTGCTGCTCGGACTCGTGCTCGTCGGGTTCGGCGTTCACTACGTGCTGTTCGGCTCGCTCCCCATCGGCACGCCACAACTCCTCGAAGACGAGCCCGAATAACGTTCTCCGGCCGGCAGTTATCGGGGTTCGAGCCACGCATCGGTGATTCGAAGTCTCCCGCGAACACCGTCCCACTCGGTCTCGCAGTCGAGTTCGAGCCGCCGGTCCATGTGTGGGCCGGCAGTGACGAGCGTCTCGAACTCGCCACCCTCGCCGAGGACGTGAACGCCGTACTCGTCGTTGAGGGCTTCGAGTTCGTCGAACGCGGCGGCGTCGAGCGTGCGGCCGAGCCACGACTCGTCGAGGCCGCGAGCGGCGACCGCGATCACGCGGATCTCGAACCCCGCGTCCAGCATGTCGTCGGCGAGCGTGCGTGGATCGCGCCCCCAGAGCGGGGCGAACAGGTCGACACCGAGTCGATCGCAGAGCGCCTCGATCCGACTCGTCTGAAACTCGCTCTCGACCGCGCCCGCGATCACACCCGCGAGACCGCCGTCGATCTCACGATCGAGATCGCGGAGCGTGCGTTCGAGCGGTTCGATCTCGGCGTCGCCGCGCGCGCCCGAGTCGGTGTGGCCGGCTCCCGCCGCGTCGAGATCGACCTCGACGAGATCGATTCCGATGGTCTCGGCGGCGAGGCCGGCGAGGTCGGTCGCCGGGACGTGGTACATGTACGACTCGGACTCGGCGTGAACGGTCACCAGGCGGGCGACCGGGAGTCCGCGGCAGAGCGCACGGTACAGCGCCCACGAGGAGTCCTTCCCGCCGGAGAACAGGCTCACCCACACACCGTCGGTCATGCGTTCGCTATTGCGACAGGGGGTTTATCGGCTGTGATCGATCCGCCAGACAGCACGCAGGCGATCTCGTTTGTGACCGGTATCGTCTTCTCGGGGAGCACTCCGATCGAGAGACCCGAAAATTAACCATCCCACGCGAGCTACGGGGGACAATGGGCCGACAGCGCTCGGGGAAGCGGACGTGGCTCGCGGTCGCGCTGGCGCTGCTCTATCCGGGAGCCGGCCATCTCTACCTCCGCGAGGGGCTCCGCGCACTGCTGTGGTTCGGGCTCGTGTTCGCGACCACCCTCCTCTCGATTCCCACCTCGGCGATCCCCGACTCCGGCGAGCTCTCGATCGAGACGATCACGGCGGCCAGCCAGGCGCTGCCGACGGCGGCCAGCGTCGCCATCGTCGTCCTGTCCGTACTCAGTACGATCGATGCCTACCGGCTCGCGCGCCAGCGCAACGGTCGCGTGGACGCGGCGACGACGCCGGCCGACGAGCCCGACACCGGCGGGGACTGCCCACACTGTGGTCGCGAGGCCGACACGGAGTTCGAGTTCTGTCAGTGGTGTGGCGAGCCGCTCGACGCGGCCGGTTCGTAGCTCCCGCCGACGGGCGTGCGCGGGATAGAAGACTGTGGGGGCCCGATGGTTCGTATGGGATACGCCTGTCCGGTCTGTGAGACGCCCCAGGCCGACGCACGCCACCTCGCCAACCACCTCGCGTTCACCGCGCTGCTCGGCGACGACGACCACGAGGCGTGGCTCGACGAGCACGCGCCCGACTGGGCCGACGCCGGCGAGGACGACCTCGCCGACCGCGTCACCGAGTACGCCGAGTCGGCCGAGTTCCCCCAGGTCTTCGAGGACACCACCGGCCACGACCACCGCGCGGGCGACAACCCCCGACCGGGCGAACTCTTCGAGGAGGGAAGCGCCGAGGAAGAGCTATCACGAACCCGAGGGCCAGGCGCGCACGGCGGTGCGGAGCTCGACGCCGAGACCGCCGCAGCCGTCGAGGAGGCCCGCGAGATGGCGAGGCGAGCGAACGGGGACGACGCCGCGGACGGTGACGACACGACCGAGGACGACGCGACCGACGGAAGCGACACGGTCGGGGACGCCGACGGGGCCGGTGACGGCGACGACACGGCCGACGGAGACGAAAACGGGTAACTGTTCGCCGGTCGAACCGCTGCCATGCACACCGAAGGGCGGTTCTCGCCGACGACGGCTGCGGAGGCCGAAGAGCGGTTCGACGCGCTCGGAACGACCGCACAGACCGTGGTCCGGGAGATGGCGACCGCGATGGAGTTCACGAAGGACGAATACGACGAGCGCGTGACGAGCGAGGTGATAGAGCGCGCGCGGAACGCGCTGTTCGCCGCGTCGCTCGCGGTGCAGGTCGGCTCGCGCGAGGAGTTCGACGACTGGTGTGAGAACCACCCCGAGTACGAGGTCACGGTCGCGGGCAACGAGAACGTCGATCGCGTGGCGTGGCACGCCGCCCCGTTCGCCGATCGTGCCGTGGCCGCGACGTTCGCGGAGGAGGAGCGCGCGGCGGTCGAGACGCTGCGCCGCCAGGCGTTCGGGCGACTCTACCGCGACCGATTCTGATTCGGTCGTCCGAACTCGGCGACCACCGGAGCGCCACCGTTTAGCGCCCCGCGAGCGCAGGGAGTGCATGACCGAGCGCGAGCACGACCACGATTGGTCGGTCGTCGAGTCCGTCGCGGAGTACGAAACCGGATGGTACACCGGCGGGTACGATCTGGTCGAACAGCCCGACGGCAGCACGAAGAAGTACTACTGGGCCGCGCTCCCGCCGGCGGTCGTCGTGGTCGCGCTCGCCGGCGACGAGATCGTGTTCGTCGACCAGTACCGCCCGGCGATCGGCGAGCAATGCCTCGAACTCCCGGCAGGGATCGTCGAGGACGGCGAGTCCGCGAGCATGGCGGCGGCGCGCGAACTCCGCGAGGAGACCGGGTTCGATCCCGCCGGCGTCTCGATCCTGGAGGACTTTTGGGTCGCGACGGGCGTGCTCCGCCATCGTCGGGCGATCGCGTTCGCCGAGGGGCTCGAACCCGTCGATCGGAATCTCGACGACAACGAATTTCTGACGGTGACGTCGATCCCGGTCGACGAGGCGCTCGCGGTGGCGCGCTCCGAACCCGCCAACGACGCCACGATCGAGGGACTCCTGCTCGCGCGCGAAGCGGGACTGTTGTGATGGCCGCACCGTGGGAGCGGGACGACCCCGCCTGGCCGGTCCACGACGCGGTCGTCGCGTGGGAGACCCCCTTCTTCGAGGCGGGCTACGACGTGGTCGAGCGTCCCGACGGCGAGCGCGCGAACTACTACTGGCTGTCCCCCTCGAACGCGGCGATCGTCCTCGCGGTCGCGGACGACGACGAACTCGTGCTCGTCGAACAGTACCGCCCGCGACTCCGGGCGCACACGATCGGACTCCCAGCGGGTGGGATCGAGGACGACGAGGAGCCGGCGGAAGCCGCACGCCGCGAACTTCGCGAGGAGACGGGGTATCGTGCGGGAGAGCTCTCACACGTCGAATCCTACGTCCCCTCCGGGTGGACCAGGTACGTCCGCCACGTCTTCCTCGCCACGGACGTCGAACGGGGCACGCCGGCACCCGACAACGGCGAGTTCGTCGAAACGACGACGGCCCCGGTCGAGGAGGTCCTCGACGTCGTCCGTTCGCGCGACGCCGCCAACGGACTCGCGCTCACGCCGCTCTTGCTCGCGCGCGAGGACGGACTGCTCTGAGCGTGCAAGCGCGCCACCGGGTTCGGTAGGTGTTTAGGGCGCGACGGCCAACAGCGTGCATCGATGGACGAGGAAATCTCGCCCGACGAACTCGACGCGCTCCGCGACACCGGCGAGCCGGTGCGGATCGTCGACATCCGGACGGCGGCGGCGTTCTCGCGCGGCCACATCCCCGACAGCGAGAACGTCCCCTTCGAAGAACTCCCGCAGCGAGTCGAGGAGTTCGACGACGCCGAGCGGATCGTGACGGTCTGCCCGCACGGCAAGGCGAGCCTCAAGGCCGCGTGGCTCTTCCAGTCCGCCGAGAGCACCGACGACGCCACGATCCAGAGCCTCGCCGGCGGTCTCGACGCGTGGGACGGCGATCTCGAAGCGGCTGTCGACGATGGAGCAGCGACCGGCGGTGCGACGACCGCCGACGAAACCGCCACCGACGCCCCGTTTTAGCGATGGCCAGTCCGCGATCTCACTCGTCGGAGTCGGGTAGCGGTCGAAGCACGCCGTACCAGAGCCGGTAAGCGGTCGCTCCAACGCTTCCGCCGATCGAGAAGCTGTGAGACTCACCTCCAGACTGAGGGATCACCTTCAAAACGAGAGCAGACTGAATCCCCGAGAGAAGCGCACGACGCCAGCGACTCGTTCGGATGGCTCCGAAGTCGTGATCGTAGGCCCAATAATACGCGGCTTGGTATCCCACCCCGGCGATGAACCACTGTGGGACTATCGAGAGTGACTCGTCGTCGCCGAGGGCACGACGCCATCGATAGACGTACCGATACATGATCGGGAGCAGGAGCACGTTACTGAGAAAGGAGAGACGCGCCTTCGTTCGACGACTGAGCATATCTCTCGTTCCGCTTCCGTGAACATAATTGTTTGGCTACACTCCATCCCCGCTGTCGCCACTCTGGGTTGGCGGTCGCGGTGTGGCTGCGGTGGCGGTGCGGGCCTGGCGTCCTGCGGTCGCGGAGCGACCGCAGGGCTCAGGAGAGCTCTGCTCTCCTGGCGGATGAAGGGCGAGCGAACGGAGTGAGTGAGGGCTTCGGCGGTGCTGTGCAGTGTGGTAGTGGAAAGCGCCAGCAGTTGTACCGCGAGCGAAGTGAGCGAGCGGGAGTTTTTGATGAACCTTTTTGCAAGCGGGGGTGGGCGAGCGACCACCGGGAGCGAGCGAACCCCGCAGTAAAAAGGTTCTCAGGCGACGTTGTAGCCCTTGTCGCGCAGGAAGTCCTCGACGCGACCGGTGTGATTGCCCTGGAGTTCGATCGAGTCGTCCTCGATGGTGCCCCCGCAGGCGAACTTCGATTTCAGGTCCGAGGACAGACTGCTCATGTCCACGTCGCGCGGATCGAACCCTTCGATGATCGTTACCTCCTTTCCGTAGCGGCGCTCGTCGATGCGGATCGTGATCTGCTGGGACTCTCTGGCCACGTCTTCGCAGACGCAGAGTTCCTCGGGCAGCCCGCACGTCGAGCAGACTTCCGACATTACACCGGAACGTATGGTATCACCATATTAAATACTGTCGGGACCCGTCGCGGAGCGGATTGTCGGGCCGTCGGCGATCACGACCGCCGGAGGCGACGGACGAGGGGCGTGCGCTCGCGGACGAGGTCGCCGACGAGTTCGGCCGCCTCGTCGGCCTCGGCCTGGGTCGCCGAGCCGGCGTAGCGGGCGCGTTCGAACAGTTCTCCGACGCGCGTGGCGCGGTCGTCCGCCCCGACGGCGGCGAGGTACTTCCGGGGCGTCTCGCCCGGCCGCCGCGGACGGTGACGCCGTTCGAGCAGGTATTCGAGCCGCTCGAACGCGTGCTCGATCTCGGCGGCGGGCGCGTCGTCGGGACGGTGGCGCAGCCAGAGCTCGCGGTAGGTGCGTTCCGCCACGCCGCTCCGGCGCGCGCCCGCGGCGAGCCCCGCGAGCGCCACGAGACCGAACGCCCACTGCTCGCGCGTCGGCGACGGGAGCTCCGGGCCCGACGAGCCGTCGTCGGTGACCGTTCCGCTCGCCCCCGGAGCGGGTCCCTGGGCGATCGGTGGACGGGTGAGCGTTCCGTTCGTGTCGGCGGCCTCGTCCGTGACGATCCCCTGGAGGCCGCGTTGGCCGTCAGGGGCGACGTCCGCGGAGTCGTTCTCCCCGCCCCCGATCGGCGTCGCGGTCGGTGTCGGCGTCCACTCGCCCCCTTCGGAGGCGTTGGTGTCGACGTTGGTGGCGTTGCCCGCGCGGGCGTCTTCGAGCGAGGACTCCTCGACTGCGGTGCGCGGGCCGCCCGGCGTCGGGTCGAACTCGACCCAGCCGGTCTCGGGGAAGTAGACCTCGACCCACGCGTGGCTGTCGTAGCCACGGACGACCCACTCGTCCTCCGCGACGCGCTGGCCGTCGGTGTAGCCCGTCACGAACCGTGCCGGGATGTCCTGCGAGCGGAGCATCGTGACCATCGTGGTCGCGAAGTAGACGCAGTACCCCCGATCCATCTCGAAGAGGAAGGCGTCGGCGATGTTGCCGTCGGGGCGGTCGACGTCGAGCGAGTAGTTCTTCGCCCCTTCGAGCCACCGCTCGACGGTACGGGCGGTGTCGTAGGGGTTGTCGGCGTTCGCCGTGATCCGCGCGGTCCGTCGCTCGACCCGGTCGGGCGTGCTGCCGGGGAGACCGGTGTAGCGCTCCACGAGCCCGTCGGGGTACTCCCGACCCGCCGTGCGGAGTTCGTCCGGCGTGGCGGCCGGCTGCCGGCTCGTCACCGAATAGGTGTCGCCCGGTGCGAGCTCGTCGTCGGGCTGGAGCCCGTCGAGACTGGTCACCGTCGCGCCCTCGGCCGCCGGCCCCTCGACGTCGACCGGCTTCCACGCCGTGAGGAGGAGGTTCAGGTTCGTCTCGGCCTCGAACGTCTGTTCGATCGTCGTCGCGTTCCCCGGTGGCCCCGCGAGCGAGCCGTCGAGCCGTTGGCTGTCGCCGGTCCGGACCCAGCCATCGCCGGTGTAGCGGTCGTAGGCCGCCGCGCGCCAGTAGCTCCCCCGATCGCTCTCGACGGTGAAGCGGAGCTCGGGCGAGAGCGAGATCGAGCCCTGGATCCCCACGCGGTCGCCGGCCGCGAGCAGGCTGCCCTCGACGGTGCTCGCGCCACCACCGCCGCCACCGCCCGAGGGCACCAGCGACTCCGACGCACCGCTGGGGACGACGCTCACGAGCGGCGCGATCACGATCATCGCCGCGAGCACGACCACGAGCACCTCGGCGTGGCCCGATCGGCCGTCGTAACTGTCGAGTTCGCCGAAGCCGACGACGCCCGCCACGCCGACGACGCCGGCGAGCACCACGATCACGCCCGCATCGCCCGTGAGCACGAAGAACCCGAGCGTCGCGCCGCCGACGACCGCCGCGGCGACGTACCGTCGGCGGAGCGCGAAGTACCACGTGAGGAAGGTCGGCGCGGGCGCGATTCCGGCGACCCAGATCCCGGCCTCCGTGATCTGGAGGATCGAGAGGCCAGTGAGAAGCGCGAGCACGTCGGCGCGCACCGCGCCGAGCGACCGGAGCAGGAGTTCGCCGTTCGGCACCGCGAGGACGTAGCTCCAGAGCCCGACCGCCAAGAGCGCCGCCGCGATCACGAGCGCCGCCACGGCGGGCAGGAAGCGCGCGAGCAGCGTCGCCGCGACGAAGCTCGCGGCCACGAACAGGAGGAGTCGATCGCTCCCACCGGCCACGTCGGTCACCTCGAAACAGACGAACAGGAACGGAGCGATCAGGAGCGCCGCCGCGGCGAGTGCGAGCCCGCGCCGCGCGCCACCGGCGAGCCACGACGATCGATCCGTCAGGACGGAGCGGGCGGTCGTGCTCACGATCGCTGCCCCCCATCGGCGGCCGCGCGCGACGGTCGTGCGCCTGTCAGCCGGTCGAACGGCGTCTCGCGATCCTCGACCGTCACCCGGGTGCCGCCCGCGTCGGCGAACACGTGGACGTCGGCGTCGGGGTCGTCGGCCCGGCCGGGCCCGGCGCGCGCGAGCGTGCGCAGCACTCGCTCGCGCTGTGGCTCGCCGCCCGCACGCTCGATCCGCCCGCCAGGGTAGGTCAGCCCGACCGCGAGTCCCGCGTCGAGGAGGTGGGTGACGACGCTCGCCGCCGCCGACGCCATCGCGTCGTCGTAGCCCGCCACCGCCTCGGCGACGACGGTGACGCCGGTCGCGTCGGCCGTGCTGTCGAACTCCATCACCACGAGGTCGTCGCGTTTCGCGCTCGATTTCCAATGCACGTCCCGAAGACTGTCGCCCGGGACGTACTCACGGAGTTCGTCGAACGCCTCGCGGTCGTCGAACGGGTCGTGGCCGCCGAACCTCCCCTCGACGCCCGCGAGCCGGTAGCACTCGGGGTAGACGAGCACCGGCGTCCGCTTCGCGTACGTGAACTCCTTCGTGAACAGCCCGAGAACGTCGGTCACGGCGAGCGTGAGCGGTCCCAGTCGGTACTCGCCGCGCTCTTCGAGTTCGACGTCGTACTCGACGGTCGTCGGCAGCGCGCGTTTCGTGGGCGAGAAATCGGTTCCGAGGTCGTCGTCGACCGTCTCCTCGATCCGTGCGGTCAGCGCGCTATCGGCGTCGATCTCGATCGCGATGGTTCGAGAGTCGCCGGGGAACCCGGCCGTCGGCTGGCGTCGATCGATCGTCGGCCGGTCGGCGAGCCGGAGCTGGATCGCGCCGGCGGCGAGCGCCACCAGGCCGGGGACGACGACCGCGTTGAGCGAGCGCGCGCCGAACGCCCCCGCGAGCCAGAAGCCGAGGGTGCAGACGCCCGCGAGCGCGATCGCGCGGCGGGTAGGTCTCATTCGACCCGGACCGCCGACAGCGCCGCCCGGACGACATCCTTACCGGTCCGGTCGGCCCCCGACGCCGGCCGGACTCGGTGGGCGAGCGTCACTTCCGCCTCGTGCTGGACGTCGTCGGGGATCACGTATCCACGGCCGTCGAGCGCGGCTCTGGCCTGTGCTGCCCGGAGGAGCGCGAGCGATCCCCGGGGACTGACGCCGAGCTCGGCGCGCTCGCGGGTGTGGTTGGCGAGCCGCGTGACGTACTGGCGGATCGGTCCCTCGACGGTGATTTCGCCGACCGCTGCGCGCGCGCCCCGGAGCCGATCGAGGCTGGCGACCGGTTCGAGGCGGTCGATCGGGTGGGTTCCCACCGTTCGATCGAGCATCGCCGACTCGGCGTCGGGCTCGGGGTAGCCGAGTTCGAGGCGTTTCATGAATCGGTCGACCTCGGCGACCGGGAGCTCGTAGGTCCGATTCCGCTCGATGGCGTTCTGGGTCGCGATCACGGTGAAGGGCTGTTCGAGCGCGTGGGTGGTGCCGTCGACGGTGACCTGGGTCTCCTCCATCGCTTCGAGGAGCGCGCTCTGGGTCTTCGGGGGCGCACGATTGATCTCATCACCAAGCACCACGTTGGCGAAGATCGGACCGGGACGGAAGTCGAACTCCCGGGTCTTCTGGTTGAACACGTTCGTCCCTGTGACGTCCGAGGGGAGCAGGTCGGGCGTGAACTGCACACGGGAGAAGGAGCTCTCGAACGAGCGCGCGATCGCCCGCGCGAGCATCGTCTTGCCGACGCCGGGTACGTCCTCCAGCAGGACGTGCCCACGGCCCAACATTGCGGTCACGATGTGTTCGATCGCGTCGTGACTGCCGACGATCACCTGCTCGGTGTTCTGGATGACGGTTCGGGCGAGGTCGCCGACCTCGTCGATCGACAGCCGACGTGGGGTTTCTGGATGGGTCGCCTCGACTCGGCCGGGCTCTGTATCGGTGTTCGCATCCGTCATGGATTGTAGGCTGGCGTGGTCGACGGGCCGACGACCGGGATCACCCGCCGATCCGTCCTCTCGGCTGGTTGTGGGGCCGAACGCTTGTAACCTTACTGTTCGCATGTGAACGTCGCACAACCCCGAGGTGCGGGGTTCCGTGCCGTCGCCGGGACACCGTTTCGCACCGGCGAGGATCGGGCTCACCTTCGGGCGGAGTCCGGAAAGCGGATATAGCGGGTTCGTCTACCCCACGTTCGATGGGGCTCTCCGACGAGGCGACGGCCCGTCTGGAAGACGTGGTCGCCCTCCAGCCGACGAAGAACGCCGAACTCGCCGAACGATGGGGGATGGACGGCGGCAGCGAGGTCCACCAGTACCTCGAAAGTGAACTCGCCGATCACTACTACCGCGACGAGAACAGCCTGATCCGCGCGACCGCCGACGCCGCGACGCTGGTCGGCGAAGAACCGGAAGAAGACGGCCCGCGAACCGTCCGCGTCCCTGCCCTCCAACATCGGGCGTTCGGGGTCGTCGCCGACCACGACGAGCGCGCCGAGAGCGTGGTCTCGGTGCTCCACAAGCTCCGCGAGGCCGACGCAGGTGATACGGACGGAGCAGACGGACAGGCAAATATCGACATCAACGATCTCACCGCCGACGACGTTCGCTCGGCGCTCCGCGGGCTCGAACGTCGGGGCGTCGTCGAGGTGGTCCAGCGGACGGTACCGACCTTTCGGCTCGCGATCGAACGTGACGCGGTTTCTGTCGAAGCGATCGACGACGAGTAGTCACTCCAGCGCGTCGGGTCGTCGTCGCTCGCGTCGCCGCGCCAGCAACCGCTTCACGGCGCTGCCTGGTCCTCCCTCGATCGGCCAGGCCTTCGAGCGCCAGTTCGGGGGTTCGGGTTCGAACTTCCGACACGACCCCGCACACTCGGCCGCGGTCTGGCGGCGCTCCTTCGCCACACACCACGGCAGCACGTCCCGACTCCCGTCGCGCGCGTCGCGACGAAGCTCGAAATGGCGACAGTCGGGTCGCATCGTATCGACGTACGACCGCCAGCCGCGCTCGTACGCGCGCTCGGCGATCGCGAGCCGCTTCTCTCGTTTCCACTCGGGGTTCGCGTACTCGAAACGCGCGGCCGACCGGTCGTGAGTCCCACCTGTGGGTCGATCGAGAATCCGCGTCCCTGGCTCGTCGACCGCGAGCGTTCGCGGGTGCCACGCGACGCTCGCGTCGTCGATGCCGCCCGGCTCGTCGCCAGGCGAACCGTCACCGAGAACCAGCACGCCCGCCTCGACTGGGAAATCTTCGAGCAGAACGGGTTCGATGGATTCGTCGGTCGCCGCGGTCGCGACCCAGACCTCGTCGGCGAGGCCGAGCGCGACGTCGTGTTCGATCTGGCCCGCGAGGGCGCGCGCGGCGCTCGCGGTGAGATCGGGTTTGTTCTCGACCGCGATCACGCGCTCGATCCAGTCTGGGTACGCCCACTTTCGTCGGAGTTCGATCCGGTTGCCGCGCTGTCTGGTTTCGAGAATTCCGCGATCGGCCGCGCGGTGGACGGCCTCACGGACGTACCGCCAGGGATACTCGGGCTCGGGGAGCGCGTCGCGGTACCACGTCCACTCGGCGGGTGCGTGCCGAACGACACCGAGGAGGTCCGAATCGAGTCGCTGGGAACCGAATCGGGCGCGCGCTGCGAGCGCGTCGGTGTCGGCCTCGACGATCACGGTGTCCCACCGTCGGTGTTTCGTGCCGAGCTGGCGCGCGACGATTGCGGTGGTATCGGGGTCGTGCGTGTCGCCCGGCGGCCAGTTGCGCTCGGCCCAGGCACACACTCGGAGTTCGAACTCGAACTCGCTGTCGGCGCTCTGCGTCACTTGGGACGTTCCGTCGTGTGGTGACTAAGCCGTTCGGTTCCTGTGGCCCATCACCAACAATTGCTCCGTCTCGAATCGCCTTGGCCGGCCCTATCGATTCGACGATGGAGTCGGGCTCTTCCCGGACGAATCCGGTACAAATGAGAACCGCAGGCCACACCCTCCCCAACCGATTCGCTCGCTTCGCTCGCTCATCCCTCGCGCGAGTCGCGCGTCTACCGACGCGCTCCCGCGCGCCACCGCACCAAAACCAAAGATGCAGTCGACAAACGGGTGGTCAGTACTCCTCGTCGTCGAGGAAGCGGTGGGCCTCCCGGAGGATGTCGCGCGGGCCGTCCTGCGTGATGGTGTTGATGGCCTGCTCGTAGTCGCGCCACTGGTGGTCGCGGTGTTCGTGCGAAAGCTCGGCGCTCGCTTCCTCGGATTCGGCGATGAACAGGTGGACGGTCTTGTGGATCGTCTCGCCGCCCGCCTGGAACACGTAGCTGTACTCGCGGCGAAAGCCGTTGAGGAGCCGGAAATCGGTGATCCCGGCCTCCTCGCCGACCTCGCGGATCGCGGTCTGTTGGAGTTCTTCGCTCCCTTCGACGCCGCCTTTGGGGAACTCCCAGTCCCCGGGGCGGCTCTTGAGGAGCAGGTACTCGCGGCGGCCCCTCGTATCCCGGAAGAGGATAGCCCCCGCACTGATCGCTTCGACTGCCATTGCTTGCTATACACGGCCGGCGTTTAATTGGTTACTGCTTCGTCGCGCCGATGGAATCCTGCAGTGCTTTTCTGCGAGTGTGTCGATCGAGGCGGGAAGATGTCGAACGGGAACTGTGGGTTTTTACCCGCGGACTGGCGAGTGACGGGACACGATCACCATGCCTTTCGTCACGAAACTCAGACTCACGAGCGGCGACCGGGGGGCGCTCGATCGGGAGATCGCCGACATCAAGGCGGCCGCCGCGCGCAAGGGCGTGGAGTTCAACGGTCCCCACCCGGATCCACCCGCAGAGCGCCGGGTCCCCCAGTCGAAACACCTCTCGGCCCGCGGCGGTCGCTTCGAGAACTGGACGTACACCGTCTACGCCCGTTCGATCGAGATCGTCGGTCACGACGAGTTCGCCCGATCGGTCGCGGACGGGTTCCCCGCCGGGATCCACGCCGAAGTCGAGATCGATCAGGTCCGGTCGGCGGGATCGAGCTGACGACCGCGACGAGCAGGCGTGGGGGAAACGACAGGTCAGAGAACATCGCGATCGCGGAAGTAGAGCAGCCCGGCGATCGGGGCGAGAACCGTCCACGCGAGGAGGACGACCGCGGCGAACCAGTGGGAGGTCGCGATCGTCTCCACCGCCGGCTCGGACGGCGAGAACGGACCTGCCATCGTTCCAGGCGTCGAGATGAGCGGGTGGCCGTACTCGAACTCCGCGAACAGCGTCGTGAGCTTCACGTAGGCGTTGATCGGGTTGGTCCGCCCGACCCAGAAGAACCACTCCGGGCGAGGGAACGGATCCTCCAATCCCTGGAGCCCGAGAAGCTGGATGGCGGGCCACCCGACCCGAAAGACGACGAACGCTGCGATCACCACCGCGACCGAACGGTTCGAGGTGTCGGCGTACGCGGAGGCCGAGAGTCCGATCCCGACGAACAGGAGTGCGTACGGGATCGACACGGTCGTGAGCCCGACGATCCCCAGCACGGAGCCGTCCGCGAACGTGAGTCCCACGACGACGGCGGTGAGACAGAGCCCCACGGCGAGCGGGACGAGCACGACCGCCGCCCGACTCAGATACTTGCCGGCGTAGGCGTCGGTGCGGGAGTTCGGCAGCCCGAGGAGAAAGCGGACGCTGCCGGTCTCGCGCTCGCCGACCAGGGCGGCGTAGCTGCCGACGAGCGCGACTAGCGGGAGCAGAACGGAGAGCGCGCTTCCGACGCTGACGACCGCGAGCTGCATCTCCGGTCGCGCGGCCTCGGCGGGACGCAAACCCGCGACCAGGAAGGTCACCCCCACTGCGATCACCGTGAACGCGAGGACCGTGATCGCGATCGATCGTGGACTGCCGACGAACACGAGCGCGAGAAGCACCACGATCGTGAGAAGCGCGCCGATCCCCCCGAGCACCGCGGTGTCCTCCGCGAGCGCGAACAGCCCGACCGCGACGACCGTGCTCAGCGCGAGGATCGCCGCGACCGCGGTCCCGGTCCGCGAGCGGTACACGCTCCGGAGGTCCCGCCGGAACACGTCGCGCCAGGTCACGCCTTCCCCTCCGTGTACTGCGAGAACACGTCGTCGAGCGATGCCTCGCGCACCGTGAAGTCCCGATAGACGCCCGCGTCGGCCGCCGCGTTCAGCACACAGCGCTTGGTATCGCCGTGACCGTCGCACGCGACCGCGACGGTGCCGTTGCGCGCGGTCACGTCGGAGACGCCGTCGAGAACTCGGAGCCGATCGTGGAGTTCGTCGGTCGCGTTCGTCACGTCGAGTTCCACCGTCGTTCCCGTTCCGAGTCGCTCGCGGAGCTCCCTGACGCCGCCGACCGCTTCGAGCTCGCCGCCGCGGAGGATGGCGATCCGGTCGGCGACCGCCTCGACCTGTTCGAGGATGTGGCTCGAAAAGAACACGGTCGCGCCGCGGTCGGCCTCCGCCGTGACGACCTCGCGGAGCCGGCGCGCGCCGTTCGGGTCGAGTCCCGTCGAGGGCTCGTCGAGAACGAGGAGGTCGGGCCGGCCGACGAGCGCGACCGCGATCGCCATCCGCTGGCGCATCCCCTTCGAGTAGCCGCCGGCGCGGCGGTCGGCGGCCTCCGTGAGTCCGACGCGTTCGAGCAGTTCGAGGGGGTCGTCGTCGGCGTCCTTGGTCGCGATGGCGTGCTCGACGTGCTCGCGCCCGGTGAGTCGGGGGTACGCGCCGTAGCCTTCGAGGAGAAGTCCGGCCCGGCGACGGACCGCGACCGACTCCTCGTGGGCGTCGTGACCGAAGACCCGAACCGAGCCGCTGCTGGGCGTCGTGAAGTCGAGCATGGCGTTGATCGTGGTCGACTTGCCCGCGCCGTTCGGTCCTAAAAACCCGAACACTTCGCCGGACTCGACCGACAGCGACAGACCGTCGACGGCTGTCACGTCGCCGTAGCGTTTGGTGAGCCTGTCTATCTCGATAGCTGACATGGGGACCGTGTGGATGCGGCGGTGGGTGTGTCATAAGTCTTCTCCACCGCCTCGTCGAGCGAACGAAAGGGGTTTCGACGACTGTCCGACCAGCGTTCGCGGGCGAAGCGGGTTCCTGCCGCCCGACAGTATAACTGCGCGGCGCGTGTCGGGCCGCCATGCAGCAGACCAGACACGACGCGTTGGTCGACCTCCGGCGTGACCTCCACCGCCACCCCGAACCCGCGTGGCGCGAGTTCTACACCACCTCGCGGATCGTCGACGAGTGCGAACGGATCGGCGTCGACGAGCTTCTGGTCGGGCCGGAGGTGCTCGCCGACGGCGAGCGGAACGCGGTCCCGGACGACGGCGAACTCCGGCGCTGGCACGACCGCGCCCGCGAGGTCGGCGCGCGGGAGGACGTGCTCGAACGAACAGAGGGAGGCTACACCGGAGCCATCGCCGTCCTCGAACGAGGTGAGGGACCCACCGTGGGACTCCGAGTCGACATCGACGGACTGCTCCGCGAGGAGGCCACCGACGACGACCACGCGCCGGTGCGGGAGGGCTTTCGCTCGGAGACTGACGGAATGCACGCCTGCGGGCACGACGCCCACGCGACCATCGGGATCGGGGTGCTCGAAGCCATTGCCGAGCAAAGCTCAGCAGGCAATCAGAACTCGAAGAGTTCTGATGACGTGAAGGAGAGCGACTTCGCGGGCACCCTGAAGGTGTTCTTCCAGCCGGGCGAGGAGATGGTCGCGGGCGGCAAGCCGATGGCGAAGAGCGGCCATCTCGACGACGTCGACGCCCTCCTCGCCGTTCACGTCGGGCTCGATCACCCCACCGGCGAGGTCGTCGCCGGCGTGGGGGGGTTCCTCGCCGTACATCACTTCCGCGCGGATTTCGAAGGGGTGCCAGCCCACGCCGGCGGCAAGCCGAACGAGGGCGAGAACGCGGTTCAGGCGATGGCGACCGCCATTCAAAATCTCTACGCGATCCCGCGCCACGACGACGGCTCCACCCGAGTCAATGCCGGAATGGTCGGCGGCGGCACCGCGACCAACATCATCCCCGAGGCGGCGTTCATCGAGGGCGAGGTCCGGGGCGAGACCACCGAGCTGATGGAGTACACCCGCGAGCGCGCCGAGCGCGTCCTCGATCACGCTGCGGGGATGCACGGCTGCTCGGTCGATCTCTCGACGGTCGGCGAGGCCCCGAGCGCGACGAGCGATCAAGAACTCGTCGACGTCGTGCTCGACGCCGCGACCCGTAACGACGCGGTCGACACCCCGACCGAGCGCGACGACCTCGGCGGGAGCGAGGACGCGACCTACCTGATGCAGCGCGTTCAAGAAAACGGCGGCCACGCGGCCTACGTCGGCGTCGGCACCGACCATCCCGGCGGCCACCACACCGCGACGTTCGACGTCGACGAGGAGTCGATCGCGATCGGGGTCGACGTGCTCACCGACTCGATCCTGGGGATCGCCGAGCAGGATCCGTAGACGGTCCGAATCCACGGCTTCGATCGAAGGATAGTAACGATGCTGTGGCAGTGACCGTTGTTTGGTCGACTTTCCTCATTGCTTCTGTATCAAAGATTATCACGGAGGGACGCGTGGCGTCAATATGGAGCATCGCGTCGATCGAAAAATCGTCGGCATGGGGGCAATGATCGCAGTCTCGTCCATCGGTCTCGGTCTCATGATGGGCACAACGATGGGATTCCCGGCCGAATACTGGTGGGTCGGCGTTACCGTCGCCATCGCGACAGGCGTCCTGAGCGCGGCGGCGGAGCGCAGTCGTGCCGGCCTGTGGGCAGCGACTGTCGTCGCTCTCGCCGGCATCGCCGCGCTCGGCGTAGTAGGGGCCAGCAACACGTTCGTCCCCAGTGTCATCGCGATCGTGATGATCGGCCTCGGCGTTGGTACCGCCTGTAATCGGTTCGTCTTCGGCGTCCTCGTCCGATACCGAGGCGTATCGTGACGT
>NZ_BAFM01000032.1 GCF_000334895.1 Halococcus agarilyticus
CGGGGCCTCGACGTGAGCGTCCGGCAGCCACGTGTGGACCGGCACGATCGGGACCTTGACCGCGAAGCCGGCGAACATCGCGACGAACGCAGCGAGTTTGAGCGTGTCCGGTCCGACGCCGCCGAGCGAGCCGAGTTCGTCCCCACGCAGCGCCTGAGCGATCGCCGGCATGTCGAGGCTCGTGACCGAATCGCCGAGCCCGAACACCAGTGCGACGAACCCGATGAACATCACGAGCGTCGCGACGTTGGTGTAGACGAAGAACTTGATCGCGGCGTACTTCCGCCGGGGACCGCCCCAGACCCCGATCAGCATGTACATCGGGATCAATACGATCTCCCAGAAGACGAGCCACGCGAAGAAATCCAGCGCGACGAACACGCCGAGCAGGCCGGCTTCGAGGAACAGGACGAGGCCGTAGAACTGCGAGCGGCGCTCGTCGATCGGCGTCCACGCCGTCAGGATGGCGAGCGTCGTTAGTACTGTGGTGAGCACGACGAGCGGCATGCTGATCCCGTCGACGCCGACGTGCCAGTTGATCGCGTACGGACCCAGCGAGATCCACTGAACCATCGTCTCGTAGGCCAGCGTGCCGCCGTCGAGGAAGGCGTTGCCCGAGCCGTCGAACCCGAACCACATCAGGAAGCTCGTCACCAGCGGGAAGAGGCTCGCGACCAGCGCACCGACGGGTGCGTAGTCGTCCGGGAGGACGAACACGACCGCCGCGCCGAGCAGACAGAGCGCGAGCAGAATTTCGATGATCATTCAGAACCACCCTCCGAGCAGGCCGAAGATCACGAGGAGCGCGACCAGGCCCAAGGAGAGCAGCGCGGCGTAGTTCGTCACGATCCCGGTTTGAATCCGTTTGATCCGGCTGCCCGAGAACAGGCTCACGCTCGACACGCCGTTGACGGTGCCGTCGATGATGCCCTGATCGAACGTGTCGGCCGCGCGGGCGACCCGCGCGGTCGCGTCGGCCAGCCAGACCTGATACTCGTCTTGGTAGTAGTTGCTCATGAGAAGCGTCTTCGCGTTGCCGAGTCGGTCGGTGTGGTGGTCGGGATCGGAACCGCGGTAGAGCGCGAAAGCGAGGCCCGCGCCGGCGAGCGCCAGCCCGAGCGAGACGACCACGCCGAGCAGCACAGTCGTGGACTCGCCGCCGATGTAGCCGCTCGTGTAGCCGGTGAGGTCGCCGTAGTGGTGGGCGGTGACCCCCTCGAACCCGTGGTCGAGCCACTGGTGGAGGAAGTCGATCCCCTCGATCCCGAGGAGCTTCTGCACCGGCAGCATGTTGATGAAGCCGGCCACGACCGCCAGCACCCCGAGGACGACGAGGGGAGCCTTGACGCTCCAGCCGACCCCGTGTGGATTTCTGGCCGTGCCGCTGCGTGGCTCGCCGTGGAAGGTCAGCAACACCATCCGGAAGGTGTAGAAGGCGGTGATCGGCACCGCGAGCAGCCCCATCGCGTACGCACCGAGCAGGAGCGGGCTCGATCCGAGCCCGTGGATCAGCGCCTCGTAGAGCACCTCGTCCTTCGACCAGAAGCCCGCGAAGGGGAAGATGCCCGCGAGCGCGAGCGAGCCGGCGAGGAAGGTGTAGTAGGTCACGGGCATTCTGTCCTTGAGCCCGCCCATGTCCCACATGTTCTCGTTGTGGTGCATCGCGATGATGACCGAGCCGGCACCGAGGAACAGCAGCGCCTTGAAGAAGGCGTGGGTCATCAGGTGGAAGGTTGCGGCGACGTACCCCCCGGCACCGAGCGCGAGCATCATGTAGCCGTACTGTGAGATGGTCGAGTAGGCGAGCACCTGCTTGATCTCGCGCTTGACGACGCCCATCGTCGCCGCGAACAGCGCGGTGAAGCCACCGACGAACGCGATGATCGCGAGCACGGTGGGCAGCTGGGCGTAGAAGCCGTACATCCGCGCGACGAGGTAGACGCCGGCGGCGACCATCGTCGCGGCGTGGATCAGCGCCGACACGGGCGTCGGGCCCTCCATCGCGTCGGGGAGCCAGGTGTGCAGCGGGAACTGCGCGGACTTCCCGATCACGCCGCCGAGGATCAGGAGACCGAGGATCGCGAACCACGTCTCCGGTGCGAACCCGAACGTCGAGACCGCGCCCGCACCGCCACCGCCGAGCGCCGCCTCCGCGAGGCCGGGGAAGCTCTCTTCGCCGGCGAACGTCGCGCTCCCGAACGTCGCGAGCACGCCGACCACGCCGACGAGGAAGAAGTAATCGCCGAAGCGCGTGACGAGGAACGCTTTCTTCGCCGCACTCGGCGGCGCGTCCTCGCGGTACCAGTGACCGATCAGGAGCCACGAGCACAGCCCGACCATCTCGAAGAACATGAACGCCATGAACAGGTTGTCGGCGATCACGAACCCGAGCATGCTCGCGGTGAACAGGCCGAGGCCGGCGTAGTATCTCGGGAGTCCCGGCTCGCCCTCGTCGTTCATGTAGCCGAGGCTGAACACGTGGACGAGAAGCGCGACCAGCGAGACGATGATCAGCATGAGCGCCGCGAGCGGATCGATCAGGACCCCGAGGTGGAGGTCGATCCCCCCGGCGTCGACGAACGTGTAGAGCGCCTGATTGTAGGTGTTGCCGGCCGCGACGGAGAGGGCCATCCAGATCGAGAGCACGAGCGAGCCCGCGGTCGCGAGGATCCCCGCGAGCGCGCCCTTCTTCGGGAGGAATCGGCCCCCGAACAGCGCGATCACGAACGAGGCGAACGGCAGGAGCGCGATCGCCGGCGCGTAGTCGAATGCCGCCATCTTACCACCTCATGGTCGTCGCTTGAGTCACGTCCACGCCGCGGAAGTTGCGGTAGAGGACGAGGATGATGCCGATGCCGACCGCGACCTCCGCCGCGGCGAGCGCGATCGTAAAGAGGCTGAACACCTGGCCGGTGAGGTTCCCATGCTGGAAGGAAAAGGCGACGAGGTTGATGTTGCCGGCGGTGAGCATCAGCTCAACGCTCATCAAGAACAGCAGGGCGTTCTCCCGCGTCAGGATGCCGAACAGCCCGATACAGAACATCGCGGCCGAGAGCAGGAGGTAGTACTGAGCCGGAACCATCAGCGGTCCTCCTCGCCACGATCGCGGTCACGGCCACCGTCGGTACGGGTAGCGGTATCGTCGTCGGGAGTGTCGCTCGATCCGATTCGGAGCGCGCCCCCGATCCGACCGTCCTCCTCGGTCTTCGCGAGCATCACCGCGGCGGCGAGCGCCGCCACGAGCACGATGTCGATGATCTCGAAGGCGACGAGGAACGTCTCGCTCTCGTGGGTGCCGCCCTCCAAAGCGAACATCGCGTAGCCGATCGCGGCGGTGATCGAGCCGCCGCCGGTGAAGCCGGTCGGTTCGGGAAACGAGGCGGTCAGAAAGACGGCCGCGAACACGCCGAACAGCGCGAGCGCGATCAGTCCGGGCAGGAAGTTTCCGTCCGTTTTCAGGCGAGGGCGTGTCGTCATGTGGGGGTCTCCTTCGGGTCGTCGACCCGCGTGAGCATCACGGCGAAGGTGATCAGGATGAGTACCCCGCCGACGTACACGAGGATCTGCATCGCCGCGAGGAACTCCGCCTGGAGCATCACGTAGTGGACCGCGACGCTCAGCAGCGCCACTCCGAGCAACAGCGCGGAGTGCCACACGTCCTCCACGAGGACCACCCCGAGGCTGCTGGCCACGGTGACGAGTGCGAACAGCGCGAACGCAATCGCCTCGTACGGTAAGACTGCCATTGGGCACACTCGTGTGGGATGGTGTTTGAAGGTTTCGAGACCCGCGCGAGCGCTCGCCCGCGTGAACGGCAGGAAAACCCATCGTCTCGGACGGGCCACCATCTCAGCTCGATTCGACCGCCGTTTCGCGACGGGATCGCCGTCGCTACTGCCCGCTGGCGATCGACCGGAGCGCGTTCTCGATCGTCGCCAGGCGTTCGTTCTGGCCCGTAATTCCGTGGCGCTCGGCGACGTACTGCGGATCGTTGTACGCCACCCTGACCGCCCCGCCCTCGTCCTCGTAGATCAGTAGCTTCTGTGGAAGGTCGATCCCGGTGGTCCGGCTGGCCCGCATCAGCGGCGTTCCGAGCTGCGGGTTGCCGAAGATCAGCAGCGTCGTCGGTCGGAGATCCATTCCCACCGAGTCGGCGTTCGCGGCGTGATCGACGGTCGTCACGAGCGAGATCGCCTCGTTCGATTCGAGCGTGCTCTCGATGCGCGAGACGGTCGCTGCCACGCTCTCGCCACCGGAGACGGTCGCAAGACCGTTGCCGTCACCGAGAAGCGCACTGGGGTCGGCTCCGGAGCGGTCGACGTTCCCGCCGGCGATTGCCGCGAGGGCGTTCCCGATGGTCGAGAGGCGCTCGTCCTGATCGGTGATGTCGTGTCGTGCCGCGAGATACCCCGGACTGTTGTAGACCACGTTCGTTCGGCCGTCTTCGTCCTCGTAGACCAGCATCTTCTGCGGTAGGTCGATGCCGGCTGTTTGGCTCGCCTGCATCAGCGGCGTGCCGACGTTCGGGTTGCCGAAGATCAGCAGCGTCGTGGGCGGGAGCTCCATCCCGACCGAGGCGGCGTTCGCGGCGTGGTCGACGGTCGTCACGAGGGTCAGCCCCTTCTCCTCGATCCGCCCCTCGATTCGCTCGACGGTCGCCGGCACGCTCGCGTCGCTCTCGGCGGTCACGAGCCCATCGCCGCCATCGCCACTGTCGTCGCCGCCACCGCCTGTCCCGACGACGAACTGCTTCGCGATCGGGAGCACCTGATCCATCGAGCGCGCGGTGTTGAACGCGTCGGGTGACGGTCGCTGGAGGTTCAGGAGCTGGAAGTACGTCTGATGTTCGGCCTCGACGGAGTGGATGCTGAGTGCGGCCTTCAGCACGTCCTCGTCGTCGATCATCGGCGCGGCCCCGGCGTAGGCAGATACCCCCACCGCTTCGAGGCGGTCGGCGATCGCGACGAACTCCTCCATCGTCTCGTAGGGGAACTCGTATGCGGCGGGTTCGACGGGCGTCCCCCCAAGGTCCTCGATGGTCTCCGTGAGCGCCTCGACGTGGGCTCCCTCGTGATCCCGGACGTCCTCGATCTGCTGGTAGGTCGAGTAGCGTAGCGTCGGCCGCGCGAAGTACTGCGCCACCGCCGAGTTCTCGACCTCGCTTTCCGTATGATTCGCGAGGAACTCCTCGTAGAAGGCGTACTCCAGGTGTTCGAGTGCCAGCGCGTAGTTCAGGATCTCCACGTCGCCCGGAGTCGAGTCGGACTCGTCGCCGTTGGCCGCGGCTACGCCGCCGACGGCCGAAAGCGCGAGCGCTCCGCCACCGGCGAGCGCCGCATCACCCATGAACGTCCGGCGCGAGCGTCCACGCTCGCTCTCGTCCTGTCCGGTCGCTGGTTCGTCCATGCGGGTCGATCGTCCATTTGGACCAAAAAACTATGCCGGAATTGCGACCGATACGTCCAACGACCGTATCGAAGGTTCGACCGATTCTCGCTCGCGTTCGCTCGCTTCGAAACCGCTCACGACAAAAACGTGGATGAAAAAGGTCGCCCTCGCTTCGCTCGGGCGGTGAAACGGCTCGCTCACGGGCCTGCGGCCCGTTCGCATCGAGGCGCTTCACTTCGTTCGCGCCTCGCACTGCTCGCCGTACGTTTACTGGTAGTCCACTTCGCCTTCGCCTTCGCCGATCCACGCGCCGCGGTCGGGCTCCCTGGATTCGAGCGGATCGATGTCCTTGTACCACGGCACGTTCTTCAGCTGTTCTTTGTTGTACGCGAGGTCGTCCTTGGTGTCGCCGGTGAACTCGAAGTTCTGGGTCAGGAGGATCGCGTCGACGGGACAGACCTCCTCGCACAGCCGGCAGTAGATGCACTGGCCGATGTGGAGGTTGTACTGCTCGCCGTTTCGCTGTTCGTCCATCACGATCTGGATGGTGTCGTTGGGACAGACGTTCTCGCACTGTCGACACCAGATGCAGCGTTCCTGACTGAACTTGTGAACCCCGCGGAAGCGGGGGCTGACTTCGGGTGCGACGTCGGGGTACTCGACGGTGAACGTCGAGCCGTCGAGCGCGTGTTTCATCGTCGTCGCCATCGATTTGAGGAGTCCGATCATGGGTTGGTGAGTCTGTGGTGGTTGGTTCGAAGGTCGATCAGGCGATGAAGCCCACGATGATCGCCGTGAGCACGAGGTTCGCGAAGCTCATCACGAGCAGCCCCTTCCAGCCGATCTCGATGAGCTGATCGATCCGCACCCGCGGGATCGCCGAGCGGGCCCACTGGGTGAACAGGTAGACCGCGAGGATCTTGAGCAGCATCCAGACGATCCCCGGGAGCACCGGCCCCGCGGGACCGCCGAGGAACAGCGTCGCGACGATCGCGCCGCCGAGGAAGATGTGGAGGAACTCGCCGAGGTAGAGCAGCACGAAGTACGCGCCGGAGTACTCGGTCATGTACCCTGCCACCAGCTCGCCGGGCGCTTCGGGCGTGTCGAACGGGTTTCGGCCGACCTCCGCGAGGTTCGCGGTCAGGAACAGCACGAACGCGAACGGGTTGACAAACGCGAACCACGACGGGATCGAGACGCCGGCGATCGTTACGAGCGCCTCGGTCTGCATCGCGACGATCTCGCTCAGTCGGAGCGTGCCGGCGAAGACGACGACCGACGCCGCGGTCACTACAAGGGGAATCTCGTAGGCGATGTTCTGGGCGAGCGCGCGCAACCCACCCAAAAACGAGTACTTGTTGTTCGAGGCGTAGCCCGACATCAACAGACCGAGCGACGCGATCGACGCTGCCGCGAACACGAACACGAACCCGGTTTCGGGGTCCGCGAGCTGGAGACCGGTCCCCAGCGGGATCACGGCGAACCCCAAAAGCGCCGAGAACGGCACGAGGAACGGCGCGATGTCGAACGCCGGCCGGTCCACGCTGTCGGGGATGATGACCTCCTTCGAGAGCAGCCGGACGGCGTCGGCCACGATGATCAGCAGTCCGAACGGGCCGACCCGATTGACCGCGATCCGATCCGTGAACGCCGCCGTGATCTTTCGCTTGCCCCAGATCCCCCCGACCGCCGCGAACGTCAGAAAGATCACCGCGATCAGTGACGCACCGACGATCCCGAAGATGAACTGGAGGCCCGGGTCGGGGTTGGCACCGAACCCGAGAAGCTGACTCAGCGTCTCGGGGAACGTCTGGCCACCGCCAGCCGCGCCGCCCGCGGAGGCGTTCGTGGCGTTCGTCGCATTGGCTGCGCCGGTCGCGTTCGTTGCGTTCGCTCCGCCGGTGGCGTTCGTCGCGTTGGTGGCGTTCGTGCCGTTCGCCGCCTGGAACAGGACCTCGCTCGGGCTCATCTATCGACCTCGCCGAGCACGATGTCGAGGCTCGCGAGCGACGCGATCAGGTCGGGGATGTACTCGCCCTCCGCGAGTTCGGGTAGCGTTTGGAGGTTCGAAAAGCACGGGCTTCGGATCTTGAACCGGGCGGGCTTGTCGGTCCCATCCGAGCGGATGTAGATGCCGAGCTCGCCCTTCGCGCCCTCGACTGCCCGGTAGATCTCCGCGTCCTCGTCCGGCCGAAGCGTCCGGGGAACGTTCGATTGGATCTCGCGGTCGTCCTCGGGCCAGTCCTCGAGCAGGTCGACACACTGCTCGATGATCCGTGCGGACTGCTCGACCTCCTGCATTCGACAGAGCACGCGGGCGTAGTTGTCGCCCTCCTCGGCGGTCACGACGTCCCAGTCGAGCTCTGGGTAGTAGCCGTAGGGATCGTCGCGCCGGAGGTCGTAGTCGACCCCCGAGGCGCGGGCGACTGGCCCCGTCGCCCCGTACTGTTTGGCCGTCTCGGCGTCGAGCACGCCCGTGTCGACACACCGAAGCTGGAAGATCTCGTTCGAGGTGATCAGGTCGTGATACTCGTCGAGCTTCTCGGGGAGCCCGTCGAGGAAGTCCCGGGTCTTCTCGAAGAACTCCTCGCGCGGTTCGGGCAGGTCCCACGCCACCCCACCGAGCCGCATGTAGTTGAACATCAGCCGCTGGCCCGTGAGGTCCTCGAGGATGTTCTCGACGACTTCGCGGTCCCGGAACGCGTACATGAAGGTTGCGGTGAACTCGCCGTAGACGTCGAGCGCAAAGGTGCCGAGCGCGAGCATGTGCGCCGCGATCCGGCAGAGCTCCGCCGACATGGTCCGAATGACCTGGGCGTACTCGGGCACGTCGAGATCCGCGAGGTCCTCGGCGGTCCGGGCGTACGCCCACTCGTTCAGGATGCCCGCCGAGACGTAGTCCCACCGATCGGGGTAGGGCATGATCTCGTGGCGGTACTTCCCGTTCTGGGCCATCTGCTCCTCACAGCGGTGGAGGTAGCCGATGTCGGGATCGACGTGGGCGACCTGCTCGCCGCTCAACACCGTCTCGACGTGGAGCACGCCGTGGGTCGCGGGGTGGTGCGGCCCGATGTTGAGGAACATCGTGTCCGAGCCGTCCTCGCTGTGGTCGTCGGCGATCGGGTTGGCGTGGGATTCGAGCGTGACGACCTGAGGCTTGTCCTGATTGTAATCCAGCCCCATCGGGTGGCCCTGCCACGTCTCGGGCAACAGGATCCGTCGGAGGTCGGGGTGGTCGTCGTACTCGATCCCCACGAGGTCGTAGGCCTCGCGCTCGTGCCAGTCCGCTGTTCGATACACTGGCTCCGCGCTCTGGCTCACCGGGTTCTCCCGGGGGGTCGGCACGACGACCGAGACCTCCTGGGTGGGATCCTCGTACTTCTTCAGGTGGTAGATCGACTCGAAGCGGTCCTCGTACTCCTCGGCGGTGACGTTCGAACAGTGATCGAACCCCGCCTCGTCGCGCAGCGCGAACAGCGCGTCCTGGACCTCGTCAGGCCTGACGACGAACGCCTCGGCGTTGCGGTGGGTCTCCCGACCGATCACGGTGTCGCCGAGCAGATCGGCGAGCGCGTCGTAGTCGAGGCCGTCGTCGGTGACGCCCACAGTTTGGGTTCGATCGCTGGGTCGTTCCAGACTCATGGCGAATCGTTCCAGTTGTACCGCATCACGAGCGTGTCCTCGTCGATGTCGTCGGCGAGTTTCGTCACGAGCTCGTCACGTTCGAGGTCGCCGAACTCTTCGAGTTCGTAGGGTTTCACGGTCACCGGGGCGGTCTCGCCCTCACCGATCCGCTCCTGGAGCTTGGCGACGCCGTAAACCAGGGCCTCGGGTCGCGGCGGACAGCCGGGCACGTGGATGTCGACCGGGATGATCTCCTCGGCTCCCTTCACGACGTTGTACCCCTGCTGGAACGGCCCACCCGAGATGGTACACGACCCCATCGAGACGACGAACTTCGGCTCGGGCATCTGGTCGTACACCCGCTTCATCCGCGGGCCGAACTTCGAGACGATGGTGCCGGGGACGATGATGACGTCTGCCTGGCGCGGCGAAGCACGCGGCACGCCCGCGCCGAAGCGGTCGAGATCGTGTTTCACCGCGTAGGTGTGCATCATCTCGATCGAACAGCACGCGATCCCGAACTGGAGCATGAACATCGAGGAGCTCCGGACCCAGTTCATGAACGAATCGAACTTCGTGAGGACGAACGGCGAGGAGCCGAACGCCTCCCGGAGCTTGGAGTTGAACCGGTTGTCGGTGCCCTCGCCCATCCGGGACTCCTGGGTGGTCTGTGCGTCCGCCTCTGCGTTCGTGAGTTGGCTATCGCTGCTCATTATCGTGTCCGGGTGCCGCTCGACCGTTCGTTCCGAATCCACTGTACCGCGCCGTTACGCCACGCCCACGCGAGGCCGACGACGAGCACGCCGATGAACACCAGCATCGGGACGAGCGCCGGGACGAGTCCCGCACTCGACACGGCGTCGCGGTAGATGACCGTCCACGGGAAGATCAGGACGGTCTCGATGTCGAAGATCACGAACAGCAGCGCGACCATGTAGTACTGGATGTTGAACCGGATGCGGGTGCTGCCCGTCGGGACCTCGCCCGACTCGTACACGGCGGATTTCCCCTGCTCGGGCACGCTGGGTCGCAGCAGGCTCGATGCGACGATCATCGTCAGCGGGACGGCGATCCCGACCACCGCCAGCGCGCCGATAGCTATCCACGGATTCATGTGATTTCTGGCTCGTGTTCGGGCTTTGGAGCGCACTCACATAAGGGTTGATTCTTCCCACCCGGCAGGCCGCTAACCGGACTCGCCACTCCACGGCCCAGCCGACCGAATCGGCTCACTCGTCCTCCCGAAACGCCTCGACACCCCGGTCGTGGAGGTCACGCGAAACGCGCGCGACGTCGGCCGTGAGATCCTCGTGGTAATCGATCAGTCGGTCTTCCAGTTCGTCGTGCTCGCGCGCGAGCATCTGGATCGCCGACAGCCCCGCGTTGAACGACTTGCCCGCGTCGACCGCGACGATCGGCGCGCCCGTCGGCATCCCGATGACCGAGTCGACCGACTTCTCTTGGACCGGGACGCCGATCGTCGGAATCGGGTACGCGATCGAGGCGACCATGTTCGGGAGATCTGCGGACTTTCCGCCCGCACCCGCGATGATCACGTCGAGTCCGCGCTCGCGGGCGGTCTCAGCGTAGGTGTACATCAGCCCTGGCGTTCGGTGGGCCGAAACCACGTAGCTCTCGAACGTGAATCGATTTTCGGGCGGATCGTCGACATCCGTGACTTCGGCGAAGCCGAGATCGAAGAGCGCCTCGTACGCGCCGTACATCGTGTCGAGGTCCGAGTCCGACCCCATCACGATCCCCACGTCGGGAGTGGTTTCGTCAGGGCGATCGCGGTCGGCCTCGCGTCCGAGCGAAGCCACGAGGTCGGCGATTTCGGTGGCGGCAGTCGTCTCGGTCGTGGCGGTCGTCTCCGGTGTCTCAGTCATGAATCGAAGGTACAGCCGTCGCGGAGTTCGCGGGCGCGTGCGAGCAAGTCGTTCGTGTCGGTATCCGTCCCATCAGCGAGCGTGACATGCCCGAGTTTCCGGAGCGGGCGCGCCTCGTGTTTGCCGTACCAGTGGAGGCTCGCGCCTGGTTCGGCGAGCACTCGATCGACGCCAGCGAGTTCGGCGGGTCGTGGCTCGTCCACGTCGCCGAGGAGATTGGTCATCACCGTCCGTCCGCGGCGATCGGTCGCGCCGAGCGGCCAGCCGAGGACCGCGCGGACGTGCTGTTCGAACTGGGAGGTCAGCGCGCCCTCGATGGTCCAGTGCCCGGAGTTGTGCGGCCGTGGGGCGATCTCGTTGACCGAGATTTCACCATCCGCTTCGAACAGTTCGATCCCGAACACGCCCCGACCGTCCATCAGGTCGAGAACGTCCCGCGCGACTGCTTTCGCACGCTCGCGGACGGCATCCGAAACGCGCGCCGGGACGATCGTCTCGCGGAGAATCTCCTCCTCGTGGACGTTCTCGCCGGGCGTGAACGTCCGTCTGTCGTCCGCACCGCGGACGCCGATGACCGAGAGTTCGCGCTCGAACGGCACGAACGCCTCGACCATCGCTTCACCCTCGATCGCCTCGAAGGCGGTCTCGACGCCGCCCGGCGACTCGATCGGGACGTTCCCGCGGCCGTCGTACCCGCCACGACGGGCTTTCAACATCGCGGGATAGCCGAGCTCGTCGAGCGCGTCGTGGAGGTCGGCGACCGACTCGACCGCACGGAACGGCGGGACGGGAACGCCAGCTTCCTCCAAGCGGCGCTTCTGGACGAGTTTGTCCTGGATCGTTCGGAGCGTGCCGGGGGCGGGATGCACGGGCGTGTCGAACTCCTCGCTCACCCGTTCGAGCAGGTCTGGATCGGCGAGTTCGATCTCGTAGGTCAGGACGTCGGCGCGCTCTGCGAGCGCGGCGACGGCGTCGGGGTCGTCGAAGTCGCCGTGGAGCGCGTCGCGGACGACGGGTGCGGCCGGCGGGTCGGGGGTCGGATCGCTCACGACGACCTCGACCCCGAGCGGCGCGGCGGCCTCGCCGAGCATCCGGCCGAGCTGGCCGCCGCCGACCACCCCCAGCGTCGGGCCTGGCGCAGTCGGTTGCATGGTGGCTCGGTTTTCGACTCGGGGGGTTAAGGATTCCCTTCGCTCCCGGCGGTGGCGTTCGCGGGGAGCCGGCTCGGATCGATGAAGAAGGTCGTGTTCGTCTTCCCGGTGTCCCGCGTCCGCACCACGTAGCTCCGCGCCTCGTAGCCGTCGAGGCGTGCCGCGAGGAACTCGCGGTCGGTGGTCAGCCCGATCACCACGGGAGGCGGGCTCCCCGCGACCTTCCGCTCGAACGCCGAGGCGTTCCGCGCACACGAGACGTTCACGTCGTGGATCTCGGTGTACCACGGGATCGGAAGGAGGTTGAACCACTTCGTGCAGCCCGGCTCCCTCGCGCCCGGCCGCTCGGCGACGAGGAACTCGCCGTACACCAGCACGTCGGTTCCCTCGTTGGTCGCGCTCACCGCGGCCATGTCGCGGATGGCTGGGTCGAAATCGTCCGCGGGCTGGGCGTACTGGACGAGCTCGTTGTCGTCGGACTGGGGGTCGAGGTAGACGTCCTCGGCCGCGACGACCGCGATCTGTCCGACGACCACGAGGAGGACGGCCGCCACCACGGCGACCCCGGCTCGACTGTCGGCGACGAGCGCCGCGCGGCCCAGGTCGAAGAGCGAGCCGACCCCGACCGCCGCCGCCACCGCGAGCGGGACGATCGCGTGGATCGTCGACCACGGAGCCATGATGTCGGTGACGAGCGGGTAGCCGAGCACGCTGACCGCACCCCAGTAGAAACAAAAGGCGACGAGGTCGCGCGGACGGTCGCCGGTGTAGCGGTCGACGAGGAAGCCGACGACCGCGAGCACCACCAGCGCGCCGGACCCGCGCGCGAGGGTCGCGAGGTAGTCGCCGAGATAGGGGAGGTACGCGTGGTCCTGATGGCTCCCGGCCACCCACAGCGAATAGAAGGCGTCCCACGAGCCGAGGGTCGCCTCCCCCACCACCGCCGGGAGCGCCGTGGGGTCGGCGAGAAATGTGTCGAACCCCGGGTCGTCGGTGCCTCGTGGCGCGTAAAAGAAGACCACGACCGCGAGGAACTCGACCGCGCCGACGAGGAGATGTGGCGTCCACGTCCGAAGCGTCCGGCGAACCCACACGACGCGCCGTCGGAGCGCCGTCCGCCACGGCCGGCCGAACCCACGATTCAGGAACAGTCGGTGATCCGCGAGGAGGACGAGTGCGCCGAGCCACGTCACCAGAGTGATCACGACGTTCTCCTTGGTGGTGAACGCGAGCGCGAGCGTGAGGACACCTGCGTGGAACCAGCGCGCGCGGTGGGTGTCGATCGCCCGAACGAAAAAGGCGAGAGCGAACAGCGAGAAGACCGCGAGCGGGAGATCGCTCCGCATGAACCGCGAGTAGTAGAGCAACACCGGGTCGACGGCGAGGAAGACGGCGAGTGCGACCGTTTCGGTGTTTCGGAGTCGGTCGCGGAAGAGCAGTGCGACGAGCGGGAGCGCGGCTCCGAGGAGGGCGACGACGAGCCGCATCGTGACGTCGTTCGGGCCGAGGAGGTCGAAGAGAGGCGCGTTCACCTGGTGGAGGAACGGGCCGTGGATGATCGGGCGGTACTCGAACGTGCCCGTCTCGGCGTAGTTCAGGATCCAGTACCCGACTCGGGCCTCGTCCCAGTGGGCGATCCGGTCGCCGAGGAAGGCGAGCCGCGCGACCAAGCCAAGCGCGACGACGGCGACGACGGCGAGTGTGACCCGACCGCGGGACGCGTCGCCGCCTGTCGCCTCCATGTCCCATTCACGAACGGGCAGCGCATAGGAGCGTTTCGTTCGCGCGGTCGGCAGAGCTATCGCCGAACGGTAGCTCTTTCACGGGGGCTCGCCACCCGCCCACATGCACAGTCTCGGACTGGTCGTCGCCCAGTTCTACGGCGACCTCGCGACGGAGATGGAGGAGTACGCCCACGAGGCCGCGGCCGAGCGCGGGGCCGAGATCGCCGATACGGTCCCGGTGCCCGGCGCGTACGACGCGCCGCTCGCGGCCGACCGACTCGCGCGCCGGGAGTCGATCGCGGCGGTCGCGGTGCTCGGCGCGATCGTCTCGGGCGACACCGACCACGATCAGGTGATCGCCCGGTCGGCGGCGAAGGGCCTGACCGACGTGAGCCTCGATCGCGACAAACCCGTGACCTTCGGCGTGGTCGGTCCTGGCATGAGCAGCGCCGAGGCACGCGAGCGCGCCGACAAGGGTGCCGAAGCCGTCGAGACCGCCGTCGACATGGTGGAGGCACTCGCATGAGCGAGTTCGCCGCCCGTGTCGAACGCGTCGAACCGAGCGCGACGCTCGCGATCAGCAATCTTGCGGGGGAGCTCGAAGCCGACGGCGTCGACGTCGTCGACCTCAGTGTGGGCGAGCCCGACTTCCCGACACCCGAGAACATCGTCGAGGCCGGCAAGGACGCGATGGACGCCGGCCACACCGGGTACACTTCCTCCAACGGAATTCCCGAACTCAAGGAGGCGATCGCCGACAAGCTCGCTGACGACGGACTCGACTACGCTACCGACGAGATCATCGTCACGCCGGGCGGCAAGCAGGCGCTCTTCGAGACGTTCCAGACGCTGATCGACGACGGCGATGAAGTCTGTCTGCTCGATCCGGCGTGGGTCTCCTACGAGGCGATGGTGAAACTCGCCGGCGGATCGCTCTCGCGGGTCGATCTCACGCCGTACGACCTCCAGCTCGAACCCGCGCTCGACGATCTCGCCGCGGCGGTTTCGGACGACACCGAACTCCTCGTGGTGAACTCGCCGTCGAACCCGACCGGAGCCGTCTACTCCGACGCGGCGCTCGAAGGCGTTCGCGATCTCGCGGTCGAGCACGACATCACTACTATCTCCGACGAGATCTACAAGGAGATCACCTACGGCGTCGAACCGACGAGCCTCGGCACTCTGGAGGGGATGGCCGATCGAACGGTCACGATCAACGGGTTCTCGAAGGCGTACTCGATGACGGGCTGGCGGCTCGGCTATCTGGCTGCGCCCGAAGCGCTCGTCGGCCAGGCCGCGAAACTCCACTCCCACTCGGTCTCGTGTGCGACGAACTTCGTTCAGCACGCGGGCGTCGAGGCGCTCGAAAACACCGACCGGGCGGTCGCACAGATGACCGAGGCGTTCGAGGAGCGCCGTGACCTGCTGGCTGATCTACTGGCCGACCACGGCATCGAGGTCTCGAAGTCGGAAGGGGCGTTCTACATGATGGTTCCCGTGGATGAGGACGACCAACGGTGGTGTGAGGACGCACTCGAAGGCCCGAACGTGGCGACGACGCCCGGCAGCGCGTTCGGCACGCCAGGCTACGCCCGCTTCTCGTACGCCAACAGCCAGGAACGGCTGCGCGAGGCGGTCGACCGGCTGGCCGACGAAGGGCTCTTCTAAGCCGCCGAATCCCGTCGGGCCAGTTGGCCGACGGCCCGTCCGGGAACGGCCAGCACGACCGCTACCAGATAGTATGCCGCGAGCAAAAGACCGACGTTCAGCGGGAAGGTCGCTTCGAGCAACGTCGGGATCGGCAGCGTTCGTGCGACGAGGATGCTGACGATGATGCCGATCTCCGGAACGATGCCGAGGACATAACTGATGGCGGAGAAGCCAGTACCCTGTGTGACGATCACGGCTCCCGTCAGCACCAACTGAAGCCCAAGTAGTGCCGCAACGCTCCGGTGGGCGAACAGTCGGTGAACCGTGACCACGACGCGCGTCATACTGAATCATACGTTCGTGCGTTCAAAACAGTTACGCTCGCCGATACGAAACCAGTCAGTCGGCTTCAGCACTGTCGTCCTCGCTCTCGGGAAACGAGGGCGTGATCGGCCGACCGATGTGATTTCCAAAGAGCCACTCCGACCACCCGAGTTCGAGCACGCGACAGTCCCGGTTCTGGATCCGGCGGTCGCGGGTCTGGCTGTAGTTCAAGAGGGCGACGAACACGACGCCGCCGACGGTGTTGCCGAGCGTCGCAGGCGCGAGGAAGTGCGTGAGGAACGCCCACAGCGACTCCTCGCCGTTGAACACGACGTACAGAGTTTCGGCCGACCCGACGATGCAGTGGGCGAGCTCCGCGGCCCCCACGGCGTAGGCGAGCGCGAAGACGACCAGCACCCGGGCCGCGGTGTCGCGGGCAGCGTGGATCAGCCACACCATCCCGGCGATCAGCACGCCCGCGAACACCCCTTTCCAGAAGATATCGGCCCACGACAGCTCGAAGAAGTGGTGGCCGATCTCGCTGGCGGCCGCCGCTGCCTCCGGTGAGAGCACGCCCGTGTTGGCGAGCACGTACGCGCTCGCCGCCACCCCCAGAATGTTCGCCGCGAACACCACGCCCCAGATCCGGAGGAGTGCGGGGATCGAGGCGATCCGCGTGAGGACGAGGGTCACGGGCGTGAGCGTGTTCTCGGTGAACAGCTGGTAGCTCCCGAGTACGACGAACAGGAACCCCAACGGGTAGAGGAGATAGCCCGCCGCCGACGCCGAGCCGTCACCGCCGAGCAGCGCGGTCAGCGCGGCCACGCCCACGAAGGAGAGACTCATCGCGAACCCGGCCGCGAGCCCGCTCAGAAACAGCAGCCGCTTGTTCTGGCTGAACTCCTCGTCGGCGGTCGCCACCACCCGCTGGAAGATTTCGTCGGCCGAGAACCGATCCCGGACCGCGGAGCCGGCCGCCGGCGCGCCCCGTTCGGACTGATCGAGCGTCTCGCGCAGGTCGTCCCGAGAGGCCCCGCCGCCGTCAGGTGTCGCGCGCGAGACGTTCGAGAGATCGCCGGCGTCGACGAGCGCATCGAGCAGCGCGTCGAAGCTGTATCGGCCCTCGTAGCGCTCGCCGTCGATGAAAAACGTCGGCGCGCTGTTGACGCCGCTCTCGATCCCGCTCTCGAAGTCCGCACGGACCCGATCTTCGTGGTCGTTCTCGTCGAGTTCCCGGGCGAAGCGCTCGGTGTCGAGGTCGAGCGCGTCGGCGTGCGCTTCGAGGTCCTCGGCGGCGAGCGCGTCCTGATGCTCGTACAGACGATCGTACATCGGCCAGAACGCGTCCTGTGCAGCGGCGACCTCCGCGGCTTCGGCGGCCTGTTTCGCGTTGGGTCGCACCTCGGTCAGCGGGAAGTGGCGATAGACGTATTTGAGATCATCGTCGAGACGGTCCAGCAGCTGTTCGATGATCGGGTGGACGGTCGCACAGTTCGGGCACTCGAAGTCGCCGTACTGGACGAGCGTGACGGCGGCGTCGTCCGGGCCCCGCGTGTGGTCGTCCTCGGACACCGGCTCGGCGAGCCCCTGCGCCGCAGTGGACCCGTTCGTGTCTCGCCGGCTCATCGGTCGTGGTGGTCGACATCGGTCAGAACGGTGGAGTAGACACTACTGTTCATTTTCCAGTTCTCCGTTCCGGATCGATATGTGAATTTCGATCAGCCGCGCTCCTGGCGGATCCGATCGACGATCTGCCCGGTCGAGAGGAGCTCTCCTGCGTAGTTCGGCTCGCGTCCCGCTGCACGTTTCACCTCGCAGTCGATCCCGCGGTCGCCGAGCGCCGCCGCGATCGCGGCCTCGTCGTGGTGTTGGTCGTGGCCGAGCACGATCACGTCGGGATCGAGCGCCTCGATCGGCACGAAGATGTCCTCGCGGTCGCCGAGCACCGCGTTGTCGACCGGATCGAGCGCGGCGACCATCTCCCGACGCTGACGGTCCGCGAGGATCGGTTTGGCTTTGTGGGTGACGTTCTCTCGGCGGGCGAGAATTACGGCGAGTTCGTCACCCATCGCGGCCGCCTCGCGGAGGTAGTGGAGATGCCCGGGATGGAGGATGTCGAACGTCCCCTGAGCGACGACCGTGGTCGGATCGTCGCTCGGTTCGGAAGCACCGGCTTCCGATCGGGTTCGATCGTCGTCACTTCGCTCCGCTCCGCTCCGTCCTCCCCCACGTTCCCGGGTCATCGTAGTTCCTCGTCGATGTCGGCCTGGGTGAAGTCGAAGAACTCCTCGTCGTCGGGCAGGTCGACGTCGAGCACCGGGAGGTCACGCCGTTTCCCCTCGCGGTCGAACGCCCGCCAGTCGTGGTCGCGGTAGGGTGCGCCGAGGATGATGTGGACATCTCCTTTGCCGAACGTGGCGAGATCGGCGTCGCTCGGCCGGAGCACGCCGTTGGGATGGGAGTGGATCGACCCGGCGGCGCGCATGTCGTTCGGGACGAGGCTCGTCTTGACGGTGGCGCTCACGGGGTTCGACTCGGTTGCCGGGACCACGAGCACGTCGGTCACGACGGTCCCCGATCTGTCGAGTCCGAGGTCGGCCGCGTCCTCGCCACGGAGCAGGCCCATGTACTCGTTCGGGTGGCTCTCCTCGGCGGCCGAGCGGGCGAACGCGAGGGTGTCGGCGGCGATCCCGACGACCTCGCTCGACCCGAAAAAGCCCATGATCGAACACCGACCGGCGACCATCTAAGCGTTCCGACCGAGGAGCGGTGCGATTTGCCAATTCTTAAACCCGGTCGCGGCAAACGCCGGTCAAGAATGTCTACGCCCTCCGAAACGGACGATCGAAGCGACGCCGCCGACGCCGGCCGCGTCCCGACCGTCTACGACCTCGCATCCGAATGCACCGCCGATGCCGTCGAGACCGGCGCACGCTACCACGCGACCGTCAACGGCGTCGTGGAGTACGGCGTGTTCGTCGACATCGCCGACGACGTCTCGGGGCTCGTCCACGAATCGAACCTCGGCGACGAGTACGCGGTCGGCGACGACCTCGTCGTTCGCCTCGACGAGATCAGACCGAACGGCGACCTCGGCTTCGACGAGGCCACGATCGACGACTATCGTACTGTGGCCGTCGAGTACGAGCCCGAGGTGACGGCCGCCGACGATCTCGACGGGACGATCGGCGAGAGCGTGACCCTCGAGGGCGAGGTCGTCGGGATCGAGCAAACGGGGGGGCCGACGGTGTTCTCGCTCCGCGACGCGTCGGGCGTCGTCGACTGTGCAGCGTTCGAGGCCGCCGGCGTCCGGGCGTACCCCGAAATCGAGGTCGATGACCTCGTGCGAATCGAAGGGACGCCGGAGCGCCGCGAGGGCGCGATCCAGGTCGAAGTCGACGGACTCACGGCGTTCGACGACGCCGCCGATCTCCGCGAACGGCTCGACGACGCGCTCGACGAGCGGGCGGCGGCCCGCGACGTCACGCCGCTGATCGAGTGGGACGCACTCGAAAAGTTGTGGAACGATCTGGAGGACGTCGCGGCCCGGCTGCGCCGCGCGGTCCTCGAAAACCGGCCGATCCGCATCCGCCACCACGCCGACGGTGACGGCATGTGTGCGTCGATCCCGGTCCAGCTCGCGCTCTCACGGTTCATCGAGGAGGTCCACGGCGACGACTCGGCGGCGCGTCACCTCGTGAAGCGATCACCGAGCAAGGCCCCCTTCTACGAGATGGAGGACGTTACTCGTGACTTGAACTTCGCGCTCGGCGACCGCGACCGCCACGGCCAGCGCCTCCCGCTCGTGGCGATGCTCGACAACGGATCGACCGAAGAGGACGTCCCGGCCTACGAGGCGCTCGCCCAGTACGACATCCCGATCGTGGCGGTCGACCACCACCATCCCGATCCCGATGCCGTCGAGGGGCTGCTCGAAGAACACGTCAACCCCTACCTCCGCGGCGAGGACTACGGCGTAACTACTGGAATGCTCTGCGTCGAGGTCGCGCGGATGATCCACCCCGAGATCACCGACGAACTCCGCCACGTGCCGGCGGTCGCGGGGCTCACCGACCGCTCGGAGGCCGACGCGATGAGTGAGTACCTCGCGCTCGCAGAGGAGGAGGGGTACGACGAGGCGGATCTCCAGGCGATCGGCGACGCGCTCGATTACGCCGCCCACTGGCTGCGCTACAGTTCGGGCGACGCGCTGATGACCGACGTGCTCGGCGTCGACGCTGCCGACGAGGAGCGCCACCGCGATCTCGTCGACCATCTCTCCGAGCGGGCCGACCGCGACACCGACCGCCAGCTCGACGCCGCCATGCCTCACGTCGAGACCGAATCGCTCGACAACGGTGCACAGCTGAACCGGATCGACGTCGAGCGTTACGCCCGCCGCTTCACCTACCCCGCGCCAGGCAAGACGACGGGCGCGATCCACGACCGGAAGGTCGCCGAAACCGACGATCCTGTGATCACCGTGGGCTACGGCCCCGACTTCGCCGTTCTCCGGAGCGACGGCGTGCGCCTCGACATCCCACAGATGGTCGAGGAGCTCGAAGACGAGGTCACGGGCGGCGGCGTGAGCGGCGGCGGCCACCTCGTGGTCGGATCGATCAAGTTCGTGAAGGGGATGCGCGAAGACGTTCTCGACGCGCTCGAAGCCAAGATGGGCGACGCCGAGATCGACGAGGAACTCGGCAGCGCGTCGGTCGCCGGCTTCGAGGACTGAATCGCTCGAACTCAAATCAGGCAAACATATTATCGCAGCAATATGCTATCGAATACAATCGCAATCTCTAAGTGCGGCCGGTTCTAGACCTTCAGTACGGTCTTCGAGAGAAGACTTGATTTCCGGGTCTCCCGCAGGAGACCCACATTCCAACATCATGAGCGTAGCGTAAAGATTCCACAAAAGCGAGCGAAAGAGCTTCACAAGATCAAACTAGAAGGGACTCCGTCTACGAGGTGTTCTACCCCCTCTTCTTGCGAGAGAACTTTTGCAGAGTATTTTGAATTCAACCGATCGTAATCTTCATATCCAGATGGAGGCCCCTCTAAACAGAGTATTATATCGTCCCCAGACAGATGGTACCGATCATTAGATTCATTGAATAGTTTGATACACCCGTTTCGCTGCTGTGCGTACAAACATGCGTAGTCGAATAGATCAAGGGTAGATAGTTTGCTTTTCGCAATGCTACCTCGTTCTATATAAACCGTCGGGTCAGGGCGCAACACATCTCTGCGAAAATTGCTTGTTCGATGGGGAACAATCTTCGACAAATCTTCGCCTTCGTAGACACTT
>NZ_BAFM01000033.1 GCF_000334895.1 Halococcus agarilyticus
CGCCTAGTTCTTCTTCCCTTCTTTTCGACCATCACACGTCCAAGACCTGTTGATGGAGCGTAGCTGACTGAGAAATTGAATTTTCTCCCATCGAGAACAAACTCTCCAGTTATTTTGACGATTTTTCCACCCCGGTCCGAAAATCGCTCCACTTCCGGATGAGTGAAGATATCTTCTCGTCCACCAATCTCTACGTCTTCCAACCCACCACCACTCATCACAAACCGAACTAAGTCAACTTCAAGCGTACTAGGCATTCTCAGTCTACCTCTTCCTCTAGAGATTCCACGAACGCTTGCACTCTATCGTTCGCATTCTCTGGAGACATGTTTCGGTGTCCGATGTCACTGAACTCAAAACCTGATTTCTCCAATGTGGTGCTTATATTTCGTGCTTTTCCATATTGATTTGTCTCAACAAACACCCGTTCCTCGTCAGTATCTACTTTAAAAGATAGTGGTTTTATGTCTTCCGAGACTTCGATCTCACGCGTCCGGAAATTGAAGTCTTTACCAATATCAACCTTCCAACGAGTAACCTCCAGCTCTGTATCTGTGATTTCGTTTATTTCATATCCACCCTCCACGAGACCCCCTTCTTGGTCAAATTCCGCTTCATCCTGCCTGAGATACTCTGCAAGTGTTTCTATCTCTGGACGTTCTTCAATAACACAGATATAGTAACCAAGAGGGCGTCCTTCTTGCCCAAACACTTGCAACATATCTATCAATTCCTCGAACTCCCCATCAGTCCATTCTTCGTCCACTAATGCATCAATAAGCTCTTCTTGGTCGTTGCTCGTGGCGTCTGTCCCTCGTTCTTCAATGATCATCCGTATTTGATAGAGTTTGAAAAGTCGAAGAATCTCCCGCAATCTCTCGTCATCTACAGTCATCTTTCGTGTATGGGTGAGTCTAACTCCCTATCACGTTTGCGTTTTATGGCTCTGTACTGCGAAATAGATAGAAACACACTGAACGGGGAACCACGGGATTGTGCCAGCCTTCACCGTGCAATAGTGGGCAAGAATCCTTGGAAGCAGCTAAACTCTATTTTGATGTGACTGCACGGGGTTTTACGCCAACGAAATCGCTCCCGCCTCCTTGCACATTGAGTTGGCTCTCCGATGTGCAAGGAATCTCGATTGGATACATTTCTGCGGGAGATCCTAACCAGTGATGCGAAACCACATATAAACAAATAGCGGTCAGTCACTCAAATCAGTGCTTCTAAGCTAGTCGATGTGCAAGGAACTCACGGGTCAACATAAATGCGAATCAAAACCGACGGGAAACACGAGTATCGGCTCGACCAGCTGCGCCGTATCATGCAAGCCACCGATGAAGGGACCAAATCAGGAGCCTTTGATTTCTCGACAGAGTTCACGCTCCGGATGCTGAATAACCTCGATCAGGCTGTCCATCATCCCGATATGACTGAAGAGCTTGCAGAGGTTCTCTCGACGCCAACAGTTGACTTAGCGTATCGAATAGAGGCCGACCTCAATGTGAATCCGAGCCAGCGGGCACGAGCGGACGAGTGACCAATGGTCGCTTACACATGGCTCTCCTCGATTTCATCGAGGAGCGTTCTAAGTCGATCCATCGTGTCTTGAAGCGCCTCTATATCCGCTTCCTCCAGTTCGTCCTGCTCAATGGCAGAACCGATCTGATACATCTGGTGCGACATTTCCACCGCCCGCTCGTTGAGTTCGTTCCGGTGAGTGTCTGCCTCGCGGAGTTGGGCCATGTTCGGCGGTTCGCCGATCAAAAAGCGGGCCTCGAAGGTCTCGATCAAGATATCGAGGAAGTTCTGGTAGGCGACGATCGAGCCCTCGCCGGGAGCGGGTTGCTCCTCGATAAGCACGGTCTCCTCGTCGTCATCGATGTTGGTGTGCTCGACCACGACGGTCGCCACCGCGTCTACGTTCGGATCAATCTCTCCCTCGGAGCGTTCGATCGTGCGGAAAATCTCGACCGTCTCCTCGACCAGTCGCTCGATGTTGACGTGGTCGGTGATGTCGCCCTCGTCGCGGAGCGGACTGCGGAACTCTTCAGCCATGTTCAACAAAATCACACCACCCGACACTGAGCCGGGATAGTGCCGGTGCATGATGTCGGCGAAACTGTTGATGTCCCGCTGTCGGTTCCGGCGAGCCTTCCCGTGCTCCGTCATTACAGACTTCGCATCGACCGCCAGCCAGACCTCGGCGGGTTCTCCCTCGGCGATGGGCCGATCACCACCGATAGCAGTTTGGCCATTCCCCTCCGGTGGACCAACTACTAAATCGACGTTCCAGCGTAGTTCTCCCTCGCCAACTGTGAAGTCCTCCTTGTAAACGATCCGTCCTTCCTCGGCGGCCTCGCGGAATAAGTCGCTCTTGTGGAGCAAATCATCGAGTAGAGCCATACAACTGACGCTGCCATGCTTCGGGGAACGGGGGTGATACTCGTTCTCTCGTAGCCACTCAACTATCCTCTCGTCCCCGTAGGCGTGGCTCATGCTCTCCGCAGGTAGTGACAGAGGGATAAAGGTAGGTGGATCTACTACCTGATCGGCGCGTTATCGCGTGATGTTGACCGTGAGGTTCTGGTAGTTGGTGAGCGTCCCTCGCTCGTCGTGAATCCGCTCCTCGGCAATCTCAACGTACTTCGGCTCGATCTCGATGTTAATCGAGTCGCGACCGACGCGCGAAGCGGCAACTGCGGTCGAACCCGTCCCGGCAAACGGATCGAGGACTGTATCGCCCACAAAAGAGAACATCCGAACGAGCCGCTCGGCGAGTGCAGCTGGATACGGAGCGGGGTGCTCGCCCTGTCTCTCACCCGTGATGTCGTCCCACAGTTGGCGAAACATCTTCTGATGCTCGTCAGCCTCAATCGTGCTCAGGATACGCTTCTCGATTGACGGCGAACGGTAGCCGCCGGGCTTGCGGAACAGCAGGATATACTCGATGTCGTTCTTGATGACCGCTCCTGGTTCGTAGGGTTTGCCGAGGAACCGCGCATTCCCACCGGCCTCAAGCGAGGCGTTCCCGATCTTGTACCAGATGACCGGCGCGAGGTTGTCATAGCCGATCTCCGTACAGTGCTCTTGGATGCTCGCATGGAGCGGTACGACTCGATGACGGCCATGCTCGCTCCGTGACCGGAGGACGTCCCCGACAACCACGCAGAGGCGTCCACCGGGGACGAGTTTCTCATAGCACTGTTTCCAGATTTGATCCAGCATCTCGTTGAACTGCTCATAGTCATCGACGTCTCCGAGTTGGCCCTCCGCTACCCCGTTCTCGTAGTCTTTGAGATTGAAGTAGGGCGGACTGGTGGCTATGAGGTGGACGCTCTCTTCGTCTACCATTGAGAGGTCGCGTGCATCGCCCTGATAGAGTTCGTGGTGAGAGGGCAGCGATTTCACTGCCTTCTCAATCTCTCCCATCCGGCCCTGATCACGGGCGAGCGCCGGAATCTCGGATTTCAACTCGTTGTCCGACATCTCCAAGAGATACTTGCAACTGGCAGGAACCCGCTCTCCGAGGTCGTCACCGTCAGTCATTACACTCACTCTCCATGCGGGGCGTGATGTAATCTTCGAGACTGCCGGTTGGTTCGTCGCCGAGCCGCTCGCACGCATCGTGAACCCAAGCCATTCCCCATTGTGCGCGCTGTTGATCAATCGATGCGCCGCCTTCTTGTCCGCTGGTGTCGTTCTCGATCATGCCGGTTGCATCCCGGCACCCGGGTTCGGTGATGGAACACCGGACCCACCTTCTTGATGGGATTTTCCCGAGTACCTACCACCGATCACACGTTTCGGGCACTTAGTAGTGTGGATTGATAGTCCCACTACGTAGTGGCACAAATAGTATTAGACTCCAGTCCATTAGACGAACCGAGTCATGAAGACCATAGTCAAGAACCCGGACATAACCGCCGAGAACAAGATCGACAATCAGGGACGGGTGTTCGTAGGACGCGAGCATAGTGGTCGAACGCTGCGGCTCGTCGGCGAGTTGGTAGAGGAGCCCCAATACGAGTGCAAAAGCGGGCATATCCGATACGAAGGTCAGATGAACTTGGGAGTTGATGACGAAGAGCCTCCCCGATGCCCGGAGTGCGAACATGAGGCTACCAAGATCAAGGAGGAGTAGCGTCTAACAGTGGATTCGTTTCAAGTCAAGGGGGCAGTTCCCTACTCATCTCAAGAGTCAAGGGATTGTCTAATGCGCAATTTTATAGAGTAATGCACAACAATTTCCGTGCCCGCTATCGGTTTAGTATACCGTAGAGTGCTGCTCGCTCTTCCATTTCGTGAACTGATAGAGTGGACAACTATAGGGGTTATCAGTCAATCTCCTACTTTCCCACGTTTATCGATTTTCGCTGCTACCGATTTCGACAAGCGTGATATCGGAATAACAGTGCTAATCCCTATAGCGACAATACGAATACGCTTTCAGAGGGAAAATACCGATCCAGTAAGTGTCAGTTAATAATTAGATGGGAACAATTTTGTATTCCCCGTCAGGTTGATGTCCTAAATGGCTACTGATGATCTTCTAACTGGTAAGTTCTACACACTCGATTTCTCGCCGTCTCCACTCGCCGACCAGTTCGCCGCCTCCTACCAGGAACTTCTCGAAGACCACGATTCCCGCGACATTCTCGTCCTGAAACGTATTCCTTGCAATCTGGACGCACTCGCCGATCATATCCAGAACACTCTCGGACTTATGGTCCATCCTAACGTCCAATCACTGCCGCAACACGCTTCCCACGTCGTCGAGATCAACGATCCAGATATCGACCGGCTAGCATACGAACAACGTATCGAACTGCTCGCTGACGTCATCGAATTCACGGACTGGGAAACACTCATCGACGAGGCCACAACCCGGTTCGATGATGTACGTTGGCCAGACAACTACCAGCGAGCAGACGTCATCGAGTTCTTCCAGATCGCCAGCGAACAGGACAGCTTCGGCCGGGACGTCGGACAAGTCCTCCTCGAGGCCACCCGGCAAGGTGGGTTCACACCACCGGACGGCGATACTGAACGACATATCCTGATCGCGGCACTTGCCCGCCTCAATGATCGGTTTCATGACCGGCTGGATGCCCACGGCTTGGTCGAACGGGCGAACATCGTTCCCCGCGCTACGGACGCACTGCAGGACGACACCACCTACGACCATGTGGCCTCCGGGTTCGAAGCGATCCTCGCCCTCGAATTCGAAGAATACACGGCGAATGACCGTCGGTACCTCGCCCAGCTCGCGGGTGACGCAGATCTGATCGCGGTCGGGGAACGCAACGCCAGCATCCAACGCGTGATGACCGAGCCAGGTGAGATAGACGATCTCCGTGACGACGGTGTCATCGACTTCGACCCCGGTGATCCCGCAAGGCTCGAAGACACCGGGAGAACCCACCGCTCCGATACCGATCCGGGACAGATCGCCTCGTTCCTGGCAACCGGCACCGACCCCGCGGACACCGTCTCCGCTGTCCACCTCCACGAATCCACGTTCCGGGACCAGATCAGTGCCGTCGCCAACGAAATCGAATATCTCCGGCACGACACCGATGTGGAGTACAACGATTTCGCCGTCGTCGTGAACAGCCTCGGTGACCGGCTGTCAGAAGCCCGCCGCCATCTCCGGGCCGCCGGCCTACCCACCCAGACGGTGGGCGCACCCGCACTCGCTGAAGACCCGGCCGTCACCGAGCTCTACGCCTTCGTCCAGTTCCTGCTGAACCGGGATGCAGACGCCGAGTCCTGGCTGGCCGCCCGGGTGGACGGCTTCTCACCGGAGCTCGCCGAAGCCTGTAACACGGGGTCGCTCGAGACCCGGCTAAACCGGTGGATCGTCAACACCGACCTGAAAGAACGCGTCGCGACCGGCGAGAGTCATATCGAGATCCAAGAACAGTTCCAGAACATCGAGCGGGTGACTGACCTGGCCCGGTTCATCGATCAGACCACCCTGCTGGATAGCGACTTGCCTACGTTCAAACATGTGCTGGAGCGGGCGATCCGGTTCGACGCGGCGTACACGCACACGATCGAATCCGCACCCCGGATGCACGGCGTGGCGGTGACCGATATCCAGGGCGTCAAACACGAGGCCTACAACACGGTGTTCCTGCTGAACGTAGTGGATCAGGAGTATCCCGACGGGGAGCGGTTGACACCGCTGTTCCCGAAACCGTGGCTGACGGAGATGCCGAGGTACCCGGCCATCACCGAGGTTAAAGATAACAAGATCGACGCCACGTACGGCACCTTCACCGGGGACCGGTCGACCAGTGCCTTCGATGCGTATTATCACCACCGGGAGCGCCGGAAACTGGCGCTCGGTGCCCGGGCGGCCACGGACAACCTGTACTTCTGTACTTATGAATCAGAGGACAACGGGCTGGGCCGTGCATACAACCGATCACGGTATCTGTCCCTTCTAAAGGAACAAGACCAAATCACGGTCGACAATCTGTTGCCCGAAAGCGATGACCGCCCAGTCCGGACACGGGAGAAGGTCGCCGAATACATCCTTGATCAGCCATGGGACGAGCTGGAGGAGATCGTCAACGCCGCGCACACCGGTGAAACGGCGAAGATCGAGGAGACCGAAAAGGTGTTTGGTGTAATCCAGGCGCTGCTGTCGGAGGACGACGTGGACCCGGTGTTCGCTGACGCAGTCGCCAGTCAATTTGCCCTGGCTCGCGGGGAGGTGGTCCACAGTGACTAACGGCCTCACCGCACAGGAACTGACGACGTATCTCCTGTGTCCGCAGAAGTACGAATTCGAGCACGTGACCGAACTAACCGGTGACACCCGTCAGGAACGGGACCGGTTCCAGCAGTTGCTCCGGAAAACGATCTGCACCGGATACAGTGAGGCCCGAAGCAACGGTGTAGATCCTCGTGACGGGGCGATCGAGGCACTTGATGTGGCATGGGACTTGTATGCCGATGCGGTAAATCTCCACTCGTCCGAGCAGGAATCCACGGAGAAGATACGGGCCGAGGCCGGGGTAGACGCCTACTTCGACGCGATTGGAACGACGCACTTAGAGCAGATCGAACAAGCGGCCGCCATCTGCGGTTCACCCGTGATCGGTCCCGATATCACGTTGACGGCCACGATTAATGGGAACGAGGTCGGAACGAATGTCGATTACATCATAGCCACTGACAACCAGATCGTGGGCGTTCGGCTTACCGATACGCTCTGGGGAAGTAGAGTTCCGTGGGAGAATAAAACAGAAATCGCCAAGAACCATCTCGAGAGAGGAGATTACAAGCCCGAACAGGTCGGAACCGTTCTTTCTGCACGGATCGCGGAAGAAGCCTTGAATGAGTACAGTAGCGACGGTACCGGTGCTGAGTTGATGTACCTAAGCGTCATGGAGACCACTTTTGAATCCGCTGATGGATGTGATGCAGAGATCGATTACCGACGAATGGGGGGATATCTCTCTGATACCCGAGAAACAATAGACGAGGCGATTGCCTGGATGAATGACAACATCGCGGACAAAACGTATAGCCCGGTAGAAGTGTTCAATGAGCAGGAGCACTGGGATGGGAGCTTCCGTCAAGTCGTCGAAAACACATGCCAAAATTGTTCGCACGCCGCTGGCTGCGAAGAAGCCGTTAGCCGGGAGATGATGTTCGATGTCTGAATCAGAGCAACCAGATCAGCCAACTCCAAAAGGCGGTCAAGAGGATGTACTCAATACTGACAAAGAATGCATTAGCGTCGACGCGGGCGCAGGTTCAGGGAAAACCACGACGATGCGGTGGCGGATCGAACAGATGCTTACGGCGGATGATGCTCCGCCCTCGGACCGGATGCTGGTCCTGACGTTCGCGAATGAGGCAGCGTCATCAATCCAAGAGAGTATCACCGACGCGGAGCAGCTGTCTATCGACCAGGCGTATAATATCGATATTTATACGTATCACTCATTTTGCAATCGGCTTATTTCTGAGTATGCCTATGTTCTCGGAATTGACCCTGACTTCGAGGTAATCACTCAGGACCAGCGTCTGCGAATTATCCGATCGCTGATCGAAGAAAACGACTATCAGTACGTTTCACGGCGCCAGGCCAACACTGAGACAGTTGTCAAGCAGGCAAAAAACTATATCTGGGATATGCGGCAAGAAGCCATCACTCCCGATGATGTCGATGAATACCTGCCCGAGGAACTCGCCATCAAGAACCTCAAGCGTCTTACCGTCGATTTAGAACGTACTGTTCAGTTTTTTGATACAGATGAGCACAACCTAGTAGACGATAACTATGACGTGGATTATCCCACGCTGTTTGCCCATATTGAGGAATATCAAGATGCTCTCACGCGATGGCGGAGAGTGGCCCAGAATCAATCAGCGGACATCTGGGACACGATCGATACGTACCTCTCCTATATGGAGCAGTTGACAGACATGGTTGAGGCGTTGCTTCGTAATGACTCGGACGCGGCGTTGGGATTCTTGCCACAGGCCTTATTTTATAACGATGTCCACAAAGGCTGGTGGCCCGATATATATCAGACTCCGTTCGGCCATCTGAAGTCTTATATCGAGGCTTTGGAGGAAATATATGAGCTGCAGAAGATTTACCACGATTACGTGGACGAGCTTGATTCCCGGGGGGCCCTCGACTTTGACGAACTGATTTATAAGGCTGACACATTGATCAACGACACACAGATCGGGGATGAAATCCGTAGTCGGTGGGACTACGTCTTCTGCGACGAATTTCAGGATACAGACGACATCCAGATGGACGTCGTAACAGGGTTATGTAGAGACGATGCGCAACTCCTCGCAATTGGTGATGTGGACCAAGCTATCTACGGATGGCGTGGAGCGAACCCTGAGGGACTGAACGATCTTGGGGATAACTTTGCAGAGAGTGAACAGCTCGATATCAAACGAAACTTCCGGTCAGACCAGGAAATTCTGGAATTAGCAAATCAGTGTGCGGCATATGATTCTAAGCGGCTGATATCCGATGATTGCGATGCCGAGACTCCAGATGGTGATCCTATTGTCGAACGAGATGAAGGCGATCAAGCACGGTTGGGACTCGTCAACGGCGAGTGGACTCAACAGTCGACCGCCGAAGAAGTTGCCACGACCATATCTCAGCTGTTGGAAGACGGGTTTGACGACATTGAGGAGCGGTCGTTAGCTGATATTGCGGTGATTGTACGGAAAAACGAACAGGCCAGGAAGGTCGCGGCAAGCCTCCGAAGCCGGCAAATTCCGTACCGGATCGATGGTTCAAGTGAATCAGAGATGGAGCCAGGCGTCCAGACCATTCTCTCGTATTTCCGGGTGCTTGTCGATTCGGAGGCGGACATGCATCTTCGCCGGGTGCTAATGCTGGTATACCGTGTCAGTGAGGATGACCTGAAAGCCCTCGAGACTGCCCCAGTGGATTCGCTCTATGAGGCAGTCATCAACCACGATGATATTGGCAGCCTGTCCCTGATTGATCCAGACCGCGTAACCAAGGCGCAGACCGACCTCAACGATCTTCGGGAGCTCAAGGACAGTCATTCCCTGTCGTACTTCTACAACGCGTTTCTCAACAAGACTCGCATCCAGTGGTACTTGCAGAAAGAAGACCGTGCACAACTGGACCGGATCAAGAAGTTCATGCAGGCATACGAGAGCGATAATGTGCTCCGCCGGTTCTCCGAAGGCTTTGTCGACAGCCTTGCAGAGTCACTCTCTGGCCGCGATGACGATCTCTCGATCGGCATCGCATCCCAGTCCAACAATAAAGTAAATATATTGACGGTTCACCAAGCCAAAGGTCTGCAGTTTGATACAGTGCTGTTTCCCTATCTGGAAGATGATGAGTGGGTGTCAAACAAGAATGCGGTATGGGGTGCACATCGCTTTGATTCCATTATCCGAGATATCAAAGAAGATGTTTTCACGCATCCGTTGGTTGAATCCGTCTATCAAGAGGAGTTGAAGGAACAGTGGCGTACGATCCACGTGGGTGTGACGCGGGCAGAATCGCTCCTCGTCTTGTTTAGTCAGCCGCCGGAAGAGATAGCGGATTACAAAACTATGGTTTCCGATCTGCGAGAGAAATCCGATCAGGCGTCACTCGCCCACGAATCACCGGGGGAACTTCTTGAAGCAACATTTCCAGATGTCGATACTCGGTGGTCGCTCGAACAGCCGCAGATGCAACTGTGGGATGCTATCACGGATGCGTTCAAGGAAGTTGAGGATCGGTATCCGGAGACGGTAGTTAATTTATCTGATGATGTGAAGCAGGCGGCCAATGTGACGCCGGGCACGATCACCTACTACAACCGGTACGAGGACGAACTGAACCTCGAACAGGCGATCGACGAGATCCATGAGCTGGGGCAGGATATCTTCGAGGAGAACCTGACCCCGCAAGACCCGACAGCACACGATATCTATCCGTCGTCACTCCTCTTCGAGGACGGTGCGGAGCTCCTGGTGCAGCACAGTCACACGTCGCTGGAGACGTATTCGGACTGTCCGCGCCGCCACCTACTAGACCACGTGCTATACGGGTTCGATGATCCGATGCCGGCAGACGCAGCGGTCGGCGGTTCGGATGAGCCGAGCTGGCGGAAGGTCGGGGACGTGTTCCACGCCGTTGCCGAGGAGGCGTTCTACCGGAACGATACCGCGGAGGACGAATGGCTGGCGATCTGTGACCGGATCGTGCGTGCCCGGGACCTGGAATCAGTACGTGACGCGGTGAAAGCCTGTATCCACCGCTTGTTCGCGACAGACCTGCTGGAGTGGGAGCCGGTCGCCGCTGAGCTCCCGTTCGAAGTGACGGGCGTTCCCGGTGTGGATGGACCGATCGTCGGGTACATGGATTCGGTGCGGCAGGTGCCGGACAAGGGCCTTGCCGTCCTAGACTACAAGTCGACGTTCGAGAAACGGGATATCGCGTCCTCATCCCAGCTGCTGCTGTACCTCCGTGCCTGTGAGGGGTTGTTCGATGAACCGGTGGACTGGGCCGGGTACGTGTATGTCGGTGAGGCCGGTGGTACCGATGGCAAGATTGACCTGATCCACCGCGACGAGCTCGAGGGTAGCTGGAATGACGTTGTAGATATGTTGCAGGCCGCGGATTCACCGTCATGGGAAGCGGAGCCCGGGTCGCATTGTCGGCATTGTCCACACCGGTCCCTGGGCTGTGCACCGGACGAACATGCGTATGATAACGAGTACGTGATCGAGAGCGTAGACTCAACACCTCACAAAACGAGTTAGGTAAACGGGCTAATAATACGATTCTCATTGTAGAATAGCCTCCTCGAGCTGCATCTCGCGTAGATTGAAGTAGCAAAAGTCGATATCGGCCATTTCAATCCCCCTAACCTCCAAAACACCGGGTATTGATGTGACACACGAGGTCGCCAGAAGACACCATCGACCGTAACAAACTCCTGATTCATTCCAAGAATCACGAGTTAGTAGGATATGTATTCATTTTTACCTTTCCGGAATCGGAGGGGCGTGTCCCATAGATTCAAGTTGAGAGGCTTCGGTGATAGCAGTAGCTCGCCAAAACAACCGCGCGGGCCGGGGATGTCCCACCATCCCCGAAACCGAGGAGAGTTAACCTCTATGAGCACAGACGGAGCCACCGGTATTGAATCTACCGGACCGACGGACGATGTATTGCAGGATCAACTACAGCAGCTTCAGCGTCGTGTTGACGCCCTCGAAGACGAGAACGAGCAACTTCACTCCAAACTCGATGAGGCTCGCGAGCAACAGCGCCAGGATCATCACGCCCTCGCTCGCGAGAACCACAAGCTGCGGAAAACCAACAACCAACTGAGAGAACGCGTCGACCGGGCCGATGCCAGCCGCGGACACATCATCGAGGATATCGTCGACGTCGAGAAGCAACTCGACGATGTGGAAGCCGGTTCTGCCGGGTCAAAGGGTGGGGGTGACGCTCCCGAAACCGCCATGCAACGCCCGGATCTGACCCCGATCGAGCGGATCTCGAAGATGGATGCCGAAGACACCGGGATCGATATGACGCCCTCCATCGAGCGCGCCGTCGCGATCTTCGATCATTGGGAAGAGTGGTCCAGCAAGACACCCAAGGGTCGCGTCCTCAAGAGCGACCTCAAAACACTCCTCCGAACAGCCACCGGCGAACAGCTCGCGTGGCGGCAGGCCTACCGCGCCGCCGAAGCACTCGAAGAACTCTCGAAGGGACGCATCGAGTTCATCGATCACGACCGCCACGGCAAGATGCTAATCGAGGGCCAACCAGCAAGGAGTGGTGACTGTCACTCGTCGTCAGCGGCCACAACGTGATCCCCGTCAGAGAACCGCCTGCCAAACGATAGCTCGAAAACAGGAATAATCGTTCCACGAACGAACACGGTGCATGCATCGGTCGATTACTGACGGGTAAATCGCCTCATGCAGCCTCACAGCTAGGAGAGAGAACAAAGCAGGTGATTCAACCACTGACGACAGGTGTCAGTGCCGCTCGCTCCTGAGTAACTGAGCGTATCGGTTCTGTGAAACTGCTGCCACGATACGATAACGCCTAAGTGAATCTCCTCGGCGGTCGTAAACGATGGCACAACTGACTGCTATGGTGAGAGTATCAGGACCTCACTATAATCGTGGCGCTGTACCGCGATTATCCTCAAAGTGCGGTGCGGCTTTATCTTGCCAGACGGCCTTCGCTCCGCTCAGGACCGTCTGGACCGCCGCCGCCGCTACCCCTGCCGCACCGCCCACCGCTCCGCACCCGCGACCGCTCGACTCGGCGCGCACGTTCCTCGCGCGCGCTTCGGAACCCCGACTGCGACCGGCTGCGGAGGATCGCGATGAGTGAGCGCGCTGCTGCGACTCGACGGTGGGCACTCGCCAATGCGGAAGCTCACTCTCTCGATGAACTCCTCGAACCGTTCGTCGGCTCGTTCGTCCAGCGGATCGAACCTGATGCGATGGGTGGCTTCGTTGTTGATTTCGCTCCCGGCTCCGAGTCGAAGGTCAGTTTCGCCTTCCAGCTTGCGTATATGTCTGGCTGGATCCCCACCGACGGCTCATTCGAACAGAGGTGGATTCGCTTTCAGAACCCCGATCGCATCGGGGAGTATCTCGGATGGGCGGCGCTTCCCGACCCAGGCGATGAGCTTGCTGATCCACCTGCTGATCTGAACGAACTGGAGGAACAGTTCGGTGATTCGTAGTCAACAGCCGCGGTCCCATCGTGGGGTTGTGTCTCGTCGATCAGTGCTCACTCCGCTCTCGCAACCGCTCCACCACCGCGACCGCTACCGCATGAAGATGTCCCCCGCCACCGGCTGGTCAATGGAGCGTGATCGATGAGCCGGGACAATGAGATCGCGACGTACGTCTCGGATGAGACTAAAGCCGAGCTCGACCGGCGCGCGGAGGTCGAAGGTATCTCTCGATCCCAGTATCTGAACGACCTCATTCATCGCGAGTTCCAGCGCGACGAACAGGAGCGTGCTGCCTCCGAGCTTCGGGCTGAACAGCGTATCCGCGCGCTCATGAACGAGGCTGCCGACGAGATTCGGCAAGCCTCCGAGGAGATGCGTGAGATGAACGCCAAAGCGGGGGCGTACGCCGCCGCCAACTTCGAACTTCTCAAGCGCGATCACACCGACGGGGTTCGGCGTGACGCCCTCGAAACCGGCTCGCGTCGGCTCCGTCAGGACCTCGACGATACACATGCCGATCTCGATGGTGTCGCTGAGAACGCCGATGCGGACCGAGAATCGTCCGGCAGTGATGACGACGAGAGCCTCGTCGACGAGCTCCGAGGTGAGGAGTGATGTACGCCGGAAAGGACTACCAGGAGCGGGACGCGAGCGCGCTCACGAGCTACATCGGTCGCGAACAGCTGTATAATGCCAGCGGCGAGGAGATGGACGGTGAGGAGATTCAGGCGTTCATCGACCGCTCCGAGGACTACGAATACGAAGAACAGTGGATTCTCTCGCCGGAGAACGGCGAGGATCTCTCCGACGAAGCGATGTCGCTGGCGGCTCGCAAAACGCTGAATCAGCACATCGAGGAGCGACCGACCGCGGAGTATTGCTACGCGATTCACCGTGATACGGATCATCCCCACGTCCAGGCTGCGGTGACTGGCGAGAAGGCCGACCTCTGGACCGACGAAGAGGACCTCCAGAACGTGCGTGAGAACGCTCGCGACCACTTCCAGAATCAAGAGCGCGAACACGGACTCGAAGAACAGCTGCTCGAAGAGAACGTGCTCGAACCGGATCACGAGAACGCGCACTCCCAATCACGGACACTCGCGGCGGCTGGATTACCGATAACGGTTGCTTCTCCGGCGTTGTCCGCAGTCACTGGGATACTGCTACCGTTGCAAGGGCGGACGCCCTACGGGTTCTGGACGGATCTCGGGATCACGATCGTCGCGTTCGTGATTCCGGGTATCATCGCGCTCTACCTGCTCTATCGGATCTATCGCGACACTCGAGATTACCTGACGAAGCGCTGGATGCGTGGTGTCGTCGCTGATGGTGATTACCCGCTTCCGATCGACGTCGAGGAAGTACAGCCCAAGCGACCGTGGTGGAAGCCGCGGATCATCGAGGCGATCTCGGTGTCCGGTGAGGGTGGAATGTTCGTGCTCGGTGAAAGCGGGAGCGGGAAAACCGAGACGATCAAGCTGCTCGTCCATCCGTGGGTCTCCTCGCCGACCGACTCCTACGTAGTGTTCGACTACAAGGGCGATTGGGAGAGCCATTTCGCGGATGACGACGTTATCAAACTCTCTATCAGCGATTCAACTCATCACTGGAACATCTTTCGCGAGGCCGAGCGTGAGAGCGATTTCGATGAGATCGCGGGCGCGCTGTTCCAGTCGGCCGATGACAGTGACGACTTCTTCCCGAAAGCTGCGCGGCAGCTGTTCGGGGCGGTGCTGAAGTACCTCTACCGGGAGTTCGACGAGGACGACGAGTTCCCGACGAACGCGGACCTCGTGTCGTTCTGTGAATCCACGACACCGACGGAGCTCTACGATGCACTGACGGAGTATCCCGATCTCGTGGCGGCGGCGTCGGCGCTCGATCCCGAAGCAGAGGGGCAGGCCAGTGGCGTGTTCGCGACGTTCCAGCAGCAGGTACAGGAGGTATTTAGTGGTGATTTCGCCAAGGCGGGGAACTTCTCGGTGCGGGACTACATTCAGGACCCACAGGGACGCAAGCTGCTGCTGCGGTACGATCCACGGCGGGGACAGAGTACGAAGCCGGCGTTTTCGTTCTTCATGGAGTGGGCGATTCGGTACTCGTTGGATAGCGATCTATCGGGCGAGAGCTACTTCCTCCTGGACGAGTTCGCGCGGGTTCCCGCGGTAGGGAACATGGAGGAACTCGTGAACGTCGGGCGGGGCATGGGTGCTCGGGCGATCCTGGGGATACAGAGCTACAAGCAGGTGACGGACACCTACAACCGAGATCGAGGCGACGCGCTCCTCGACGGGCTGACGCGGGGCGTCATCAAGCGGGTGAACGCGAACACGGTCCAGCACGCACAAGGACTGATCGCTGAACAGTGGCACATCCGTGAGATATCGCAGTACGACAACGATGGCGTCGAGGTAGCGGTGGACAGGGAGCGGGAACTGAAACAAGCGTTCTCGGACGACCAACTGACGTCGCTAGCGGTGGACGACTCCATCGTGATCCAAAACGATGGGTGGGTCCACGGTCGGCTGCCGCTGCTCGACGAGGAACGTGAGGCGATGGATTACGCTGCTGGACGAACCGAAGAGCGAGAACCGGACCAGGAGGAGCCACCGAACCAACGAGAACCCGAGCCGGGAACGGAAGCACCCGATCGGGAGGAATTACCCGCTGATGACTAACCCTGACCGGCGTTTTCGCGTGTCTGACGCAGACTTATGAAGCTGCGTGCAGATTTGCACGCATGCCCCGCATCACGGTGTCTGTATCGGATGAACAGGCTGAGCGAATCGAGGATTTAGCGGGGGAAGATGGCCCTCATTCCTCGAAATCTGAAGTGATGCGATACTTCATACGCCGTTCACAGGAGGCTGATGAGCTCGAGCAAGAGAACGAACGACTTCATCGCGAGCGTCGGCAGCTGCTCGACCAGCGCAAGGAGCGCAACGAGCTCGTCCGGTATGCCGAGGATCAACGCGACCAGGATCAGCGTGATCGTGAGCGGCGCAGAAAGCCTGCGTGGACACGAGCGTGGTGGTGGCTTACCGGAGAGCCTGAGTGATGCACTACCGCGATATAACCCATCCTGATGGCCGTCTCTGGTACTCGCTTGAGTCGGACGGCCCACGGGTTACACAGTTCGTCGTGCAGTTAGAGTGCTGGATCGAAGATGAGTGGATGGAGGTTGCGCGGTTCGACCACGATCCAGAGACGCACGACATCCGCGAAGAGGGCCTTCACATGGATATCTACCGAGACGGCGAGAAATACGACGTCGATCGCGACTTCCCACGCTTGAATCCAAAGGCCGGACTGAATTTCAGCATCAGCTACTTACAAGCGCGCAACGAACAGCTGATAGAGAGGTACAAATCGTGGCTGAACAAGTAACTCCCAGCTTCGAAGCGATGATCGACGAATCGAAAGAGGCGACGCGTGAGCATCTGCTCGAAGAAGGCGGCAAGGAGGCCGTCGAGGGCTGGGATGCGATGACCGAACTCTGGGAGTCCGGAGAAATGCAAGAGATGATTGAGTCGGGTGATTATTCCGATCTCCCTGACTCGGTTCGGCCCGACGAGTAGGTAACTTCGTTCTGGATCTGAGAGAACGCTGAGAGCGATGTAGTAGCGAAGAGGTTCCCGCTAAACCACCACCTGCGAAAGCCCGCACAGCGCGCTGTGCGCGCGAGCAGGACCGTGGAGGTGGGTCGGGAGTGGAGGGTGGGTACGCGGTCGGGCTTTGGCCGGCCCGGAGGGCCGGGATTCTTCGGCGGTACTGCTGTAGCCGGAGGCTTAAACTCAAGAACACACACTATTCAGTATTCTTCTAGAGTCAAGACGACGCTGTCCCGATACGTGTCTTCTCCTTTCAGTATGACAATTTCTACCTCTCTGGACATTCTCTCTTCACCTTGGTAACGAAGTTCTACATTATAGGGCTCATGTCCACCGGAAGGTGGAATATTAGCCTTGTCGGTGAATGTCCCTTCTCCGGTATTTGTCTCACGGTATCGCCACTCAATTTCTTCTGGAAGTTCGATTATGGTTGTAAAAGATATTTCAGAATCGCTTTTGTTCTCTATATTCACATGGAGTGGACGGGTGGAGTCAAAGGTGTGGAACACCTGGATCTCGTCTGGAACGACTGAGATCTCGATGTCTCTCGCTTGTCGGATGGACGGCGTGATTTTCCTCCAACCAATTCCACCCATAACTAGCACTACTAGCACAGGAGCGACGTACTCAAAAAGTATTCTATGAGGTATTGAGCCGAAAGGTTGGATCGAAATACTTCCCGTTAACGGGATAGACAGAATGGCACGTCCCCATTGAAACGCAACAGATGTAAGCAGATATGAAAACAATCCAGTAATCCCATATAAGGTCCAGTGAGTTCCAGTCTCAAGGGTACTAACTTCCGATAGTTCGAATTCAGTTGCACGACGTAGGGTGTAAACAAGGTTGAAAACGACGATATGAGTGAATATGAGAAATAAGAGGATATATGCAGTTGGTTCTGGAACATATGGAGAGATACTCTTCGAGCTTAGTGACCCCAACACAGCCACTATCAAAGATAGTAAATACTGTATCTCGAACTTTGGATCTCGGTTGTGTTCCATCTGAACTACTGATCAACAAAAAACTCCTCAAATGTTTCATATACTATATTATATCCTTCTCTTCG
>NZ_BAFM01000034.1 GCF_000334895.1 Halococcus agarilyticus
AGTGGCGGACGACGACCTCGAAGCACGCTTCTTCCCGGTGTTCGAGGCGGAGTACGAGCGGGCCGCCGACTTCGCGACGACCATCGGCGACCGCGAGGACCTCGTGAACCGTGACTGGCTCCGCGAGAGCCTCCACCGCCGAAACCCCTATGTCGACCCGCTGAACGTGCTTCAAACTCATCTCCTCGACCGCGAGCACCGGACCGAGACCGAAAAGCGGGCACTGCGTCTGACGGTCAAGGGGATCGCTGCCGGCATGAAGAACACCGGGTAGCGGGCCGCTGTTCGAACGGGAACTCCCTCGGCGGGACAGTGCCTTTTTGTTCTCTCCTGTTCTGGCCCGAGACGATGGCAACGCGAATCGCCGACACGCGATGTGAAACGGGAGAGGGGCCGCTCTGGCATCCCGAACGAGAAATGCTGTACTGGTGTGACATCCCGAACGGGGATCTCTTCGGGTACGACCCGGAGACGGACGAGTACGACCGCGTCCTCGATCACCACGAGGCGATCGGCGGGTACACGATACAGGCCGACGGCTCCCTGCTCCTGTTCACCGATCGGACGGCAGTTCTCCGGTGGGAGCCCGGAGCCGACGGGACCGGTGCGGGTGATCCGGAACCGGTCGTGGACCCGATCGACGGCGAAGGTGACACGCGGTTCAACGACGTCATCGCGGACCCGGCGGGACGGGTCTTCGCCGGGACGATGCCGACGGCGGACCGCCTCGGCTCGCTCTACCGGTACGACACCGACGGGTCGGTGACGGAGGTGGTCGCCGACCTCGACATTCCGAACGGGATGGCGTTCGACGCCGAGCACGAGTCGTTCTACCTCACCGCCTCGGACGAGCACACGATCTACCGGTTCGACTACGACGAGACGTCCGGGGATCTCACCGGCCGGGAGACGTGGGTAGAGACGCCGCCGGACGAGGGCGCGCCGGACGGGATGACGATGGACGACGAGGGGACGATGTGGTCGGCGCGGTGGAACGCCAGCGCTCTCGTCCGGTACGGGAACGACGGCGAGGAGCTCGATCGGGTGTCGTTCCCGGCACGAAAGGTGTCGAGCGTCACGTTCGGCGGGGACGAGTACGGGACGGCGTACGTCACGACCGCCGGTGGCGACGACCGCGAAGGGGAAGGTGACGGTGCGGGTGCGCTCTTCGCCTTCGACCCGGCCGTCCGCGGTCGTCCGGAGCATCGGTCCGATATCCCGATGGAGTGAGGAGTTCCGGCGGAAACCGGGAGCTGTCCGGGCACTATCGACGATCGAGTGGCAAGAGGCCGGGACGACGACCGGGAGCGAGCCTCGGGAGCAGTGTGAGACACACCAAACGTTAATTACGGCGCTCCGCTATGCTTCGCCCATGCGTGGTGCAGTCCTCAAAGAGTACGGTGAGCCGCTCGAAATCGAACGACGGGAGACCCCTGCCATCGCCGACGACGAGGTGCTCGTCGAAACGGAGGCCTGTGGAATCTGCCGGAGTGACTGGCACGGCTGGCAGGGGGACTACGCGTGGCTCGAAGGGGGTGCAGTCACGAAAGGGAACATCTTGGGACACGAGCCGGCTGGTCGGATAATCGAGACCGGCAACGACATCGCGAGTTTCAGCGAGGGGGAGCAAGTGGTCGTGCCGTTCAACATCGTCTGCGGAAAGTGTCGAAAGTGTCGGAATGGAGACGCACACATGTGTGAAAACGTTCTCCACTACGGGTTCAACGATGCGGCCCAGCCCGGTGCGTTCTCGACGCACCTCCGCGTTCCCAACGCGGATTTCAACCTCGCGCGTGTTCCGGACGGCATCAGTGCTCACGAGATGGCTGGCCTCGGCTGTCGGTACGTGACCTCGTATCACGCCATCGCGGATCGTTCCGGGATCCAGGCGGGTGACTGGGTCGTCGTACACGGCTGTGGTGGAATCGGTCTCTCGGTGGTGGACGTGGCGACGGCGCTCGGCGGTAACGTCGTCGCCGTGGATCTGACCGACGACAAACTCTCGATGGCCGAGGAGATGGGAGCCGTCGCGACGATCAACGGTAGCGATGTCGCCGACGTACCCAGCGAGGTTCGGGACATCACGGATGGTGGCGCGCAGATCTCGGTCGACGGACTGGGCGTTCGAACGACCTGTCTGAACTCGATAAACAGCGTCGAGCCGACCGGAACCCACGTTCAGATCGGTATCACTACCTCCGAGGAGGAGGGGCGCATCGATCTCCCGATCGACTACATGCTCCACGCCGAGATCGACTGCATCACCGCGAAGGGGTTCCAGCCCCATCGGTACGACGAGATCTTCAGATTGATGCACAACGACAAGATACACCCGGACGAGCTGGTGACCAAACACGTGGGTCTGGAGGACGTAAACGACCGACTGGAAGCCATGACGGACTTCGAGACCAAAGGTGTGGAAGTCATCACCGAGTTCTGAAACCCGGACGCTCGTCCCGGTACGCGCTTCCGGAGGTATCCGAGACGTCGAGTCGGCACGGAGCGGACGGAACGAAGCCGTCTGGTGGTGATCCGAGGGAAGTCGACGGTCGACGTATCGCAGCCGAGCCGGCGGGTCGTCGCCGTCGCTCGGCTCGCTCGGATACCGGGTGTGTGGGCACGATCGACACCGGCGGTTCCGCCGAACCCGGTCGAACAGCGTGACGGTCGCAACATGTGCTCCGGCGTTCGAGACGACCGGGTGAGTTTTTACCTCCCGGCGCTCAGGTGGAGCGTATGATATCCGGACGAAACCGCCTCGCGTCGACACGGGCGCGCGAGGTGGCGCTCGACTGTGTCGAGGCCGCCATCGATGCCGCCGCACCACGGAACGCGACGCGGTCGACCGTGCGCCGTGAGGGGGAGACGCTTCACGTCGACGGCTCGACGTACGACCTGCGCAGCTACGAGGAGGTGTTCGTCGTCGGTGGCGGCAAGGCGGGCGCTGGGGTGACCCGTGCGCTGGAATCCGTTCTCGGCGAGCGAATCACGGACGGCCTCCTCGTGACCAAGTCCCCGGCGTCGCTGGAGCGAGTCCGGAACGTCGTCGGCGACCACCCGCTGCCGAGCGAGCGGAACGTCGAAGCGACGGCCGAGATGCTCGATCTGGTGAGTGCGGCCGACGAGACCACGCTCGTCCTGTTCGTCCTGACCGGCGGTGCGAGCGCCCTCCTCAGCGCCCCTGCCGGCAACGTGTCCGTGGATGATCTCCGAGACACGACGGAGGGGCTGTTGAACGCCGGCGCACCCATCGACGACACGAACGCCGTCCGGAAGCACCTCTCCGCGACGAAGGGCGGACGGGTCGCCCGCGAGGCGGGGTCTGCAACCGTCGTCGGCCTCCTGCTCTCCGACGTGGTCGGAAACGACCGTTCGACCATCGGCAGCGGACCGACCGTCCCCGACGAGACGACGTACGGCGACGCGCTCGCGGCCCTCGACAGGCACGGCGTCGACGCGCCGGCTACCGTCCGTGCGCACCTCGAAGCGGGCGTCGAGGGCGAGATCGGGGAGACCCCCTTCCCCGACGACCCGGCGTTCGAACGAGTCGAGAACGTCCTCGTCGGGGACAACCGGACGGCGCTCGACGCGGCGGCCGAGACGGCCAGCGAGGCCGGGTTCTCACCGCTCGTTCTCACGTCCCGTCTCCGTGGGGAGGCGCGAGAGGTCGCCAGACCGCTTCTCGCCGTCGCTGAGGAGGCGGCAGCCGTCGGGAGCCCCGTCGAACCGCCCGCGGTCGTGGTGGCCGGGGGTGAGTGTACCGTCTCGGTCACCGGCGAGGGCGGAGCGGGGGGACCGAACCAGGAGCTCGTGCTCTCGGCGGCGCTCGAGGGACTGGGGCGGACCACCGTCGCGGCCGTCGACACGGACGGCGAGGACGGCAGCTCTCCCGTCGCGGGTGCCATCGCCGACGCCGAAACGATCGCGGACCGCGAGCGGGCGAGCGAGCGCCTCGCCGCGAACGACGCGGGCACCTGTCTCGCGGAAGCGGGTGCGACCATCGAAACCGGCCCGACCGGAACGAACGTCAACGACGTTGCCGTCTTCGTCGTTCCCGACGCGAGTACCTGAGTCAGCAGAGCAGATGACGCTGCGCGAGGTGCATCATGAGCAGGACGTGAGACCGTTCGCCGAGCATCGAACCGTCCGGATCATCGAGCACGCACACAACGCGCGGACCGAGGGTTCGCTGTACCACAACGCTCCGGTATCACGGGCAAGACGTCGACGACACCCCGCTCACTGGAATACGGCGGCGTCACTCGTAGTTGTGATAGACGGTCTTCAACCGGGTGTACTTGAGGAGGCCGTACTTGCCGTCCTCACCGCCGAGGCCGGACTCGTCCCAGCCGATGTGGTGAGCCTGCCAGGATTCACCGATGCTGCGGTTGACGTACGTCACGCCGAACTCGAGTTCCTCGCTGAACCGCATCGCGAGCTGGTAGTCGTCGGTGTAGACGTACGAGGAGAGCCCGTAGTCCGAGTCGTTGGCCAGTTCGAGAGCTTCGTCCGCCGAATCGACGCTGATGACCGGGATGACGGGGCCGAAAACCTCGTCGTGGACGATGGCTGCGTCGTGATCGAGACCCTCGATGATCGTCGGTTGGTAGTAGTACCCCTCCCGGTCGGGGCGCTCGCCGCCGGTGACCACGCGGGCCCCCTCTTCGCGAGCGCGCTCCACGGCGCTTTCGGTCTTCGCAACCTGATCGGCACTGACGAGAGGACCGATGTCGGGACTGTCCATCGGATCGCCCAGTTCGAGACCCTCGACCGCGTCGGTGTACGCTTCGACGAACTCATCGACGACGTCGCTGTGAACGTACAGCCGCTCGGCACAGGTACACACCTGGCCGGCGTTCGTCATCCGTGCCGCCACGACGTGATCGACGGCTTCGGCGATGTCGGCGTCCTTCCAGACGATGGCCGGCGCTTTGCCGCCGAGTTCGAGCGCCACCTCTTTCAGATCGTCGGCAGCATCCCGCATGATCGCCTTGCCCGTGTCGACGTGCCCGGTCATCGTCACCATGTCCACCTCGTCGGCAGTAACCAGCTGCTGCCCGACACTGCCCGCACCGGTGACGAGGTTCACCACACCATCCGGAACGTCGAGTTGCTCGTCGATCAACTCGAACAACCGGATCGTCGACAACGGCGTGTACTCGCTCGGCTTGACGACGACGGTGTTACCGGTGACGAGTGCTGGCGCTACCTTTCGGACGAGCACCGCGATGGGGTAGTTCCACGGAATGACACCGGCGACGACTCCGTACGGTTTGCGAAGGAGGTGGACGGACTCGTGGCGCGTATCCCCTGGAAGGGTATCTCCCTCGATGCGCCGATCCCATTCCGCCATGTACTCGACGAGGTCGGCGGCGTGTGGTATCGACTCCCGTGCGTGGTCGAGCGGTTTCCCCTGCTCCTGAACGATTATCTCGGCCAGTTCGTCGACGTTGTCGAGCAGCAAGTCCGCGAGCTCCCGCACCAGCTCACCACGGTCGCGAGCCGGCGTCGCCGCCCACTCTCCGGACGCTCGTTCCACACTTTCGAGGGCCGCGTCGACCTCGTCCTCGCTTGCGGTAGGAACGTCTGCGATGGTCGATTCGGTCGCCGGATCGGTCACCGGAATCGACTCTGAACCCGCCGTGTCGTGCCAGTCGCCGTCGTAGTAGAGGCTGTTCGTGACATCCATGACGGAGACGGACGGCCGCCCTCTGAATAATGATTGCGGATGAAGCATAGATTGACGTGATCCCGTAACGGCCGCCGGAGAGACTGTCCGGCGATTATGTCGGTTCAGTTTCACACTTGCGGCTCGGTCGCCGGAGGGATTTCGACCTGATCGTGATCCGGTTCGATATCGCGTCTCTCGTCCACGCTGCGCAGGAGGAACGCATCTCCCACGGTTCCCGACACGAGTACCGACAGCGGTGATTCGCACCTCGCTCGACGGTGGACCCAAACACTTACTTAGAGTTGCTGAATCGACTTGATCGTGATCGACATCGAAACACGTGATCGGATCGCGTGGATAACGCTGGACCGTCCGGACGTGCTCAACGCGTTCACTGCCGAGGGGTGGCACGATCTCGTCGAGACCGTCGAACACGCAGAGGAGGTGGCTCGGGTCGCCGTCCTTCGCGGCAGCGGCGACGCCTTCTGCGTGGGCGAGGACGTCGAGTGGCTGTCGTCGCTAACGGGCCCCGAGGACGTCGCCGAGTTCGCCGACACTGTGTACGCCGGTTTTCGCGCCATCGAAACGGCGAGCATCCCGGTCGTCGCCGCCGTCGATGGCCCAGCGTACGGCGCTGGGTTCGACCTGGTCGCGGCCACCGATCTCGCCGTCGCCACGACCGAAAGCCGCTTCGCACTCCCGGAGACCCGTCTCGGAGCCTACCCCGGGTACGCGATCGAGCGAATCCCCTCGCTGTGCACTCGAAAGCGCTTCCTCGAGCTCGTCCTCACGGGCGAACCGATCGAGGCCGAAACCGCCCGTGAGTGGGGCCTGATCAATCGCGTCGTCGATCCGACCGAGCTCGAATCCGCAGTCGCGGAGCTGGTCGAAAGCGTCCTCGAATCGCCGCGACGTCCGGTGGGAATCGTCACTCGCCTCGTCGGCAATCGACTGCGGAACGAAGCCGAGCAGGAACGGATGATGGGGCTGTTCACGTCGCTGTTTTTGGCCGACGAGTTCGAAGAGGGCGTCGACGCGTTCGCGGCGGGTCGCGACCCCGAGTGGTAGAGCTGGGGGTTTCTGCGGTCGTCGCGTCCGTCGTGGCGTGCCACCGGTGGACACGAGACAGGTGCCCGGTGCGTTACCGCACAGTGTGTCGGGACGTGCGCTCCGCTCGGCCCGCTCGCCGGCTCAGTGACTACCGCTCGGTGACACCCCGTTCCGCGAGCGACCGGATCCGTGCGTCGTCGTACCCGTGTTCGTGCAGTATCGCTTCGGTGTGTTCGCCAGCAGCCGGGGGCCGTCGCTGGATCTCGGACGGTGACTTCGAAAGCGATCCCGGAGTACCGGTGGTGTGGTACGTCCCTCCGTTCGGGTGGTCGACTTCGACGATTATGTCGTTGTGTTCGACCTGCGGGTCGGCGGCAGCCCCCTCGAAGTCGTTCACGCGAGCCGCCCAGATGTCCTCGGCCAGCAGCTCGTCGAGCAGGTCGTCGGTCTCGCGCTCCCGCGTCCTGTCCTCGATCGTGCGTTTGATCTCGTCGCGCTTCGTGTAGGTCTCCGGCGAGCCGTGGTCGGCGAGGTCGGGCAGCTCCAGAACGCCTGCCAGCGGTTCCATCGGTGTCATGGCGATCGCGACGTGGCCGTCGGCCGTTTCGTAGAGCCCGTAGGGGGCGTCGCTGTACTTCTGTGCGATCCCCTCGTCACTCCGCTCGTAGTCGTGTTCGACGTTCAGCTCGATAGTGAACGCCTGACACTGACTGTCTATCGCGGAGTTCAGAAGGTTGATCTCGACCTTTTGCCCCTCTCCAGTGCGTTCCTGGTGGAAGAGCGCAGCCAGCGTGTTGCTGACGATCTGCATCGCGGAGTGGCCATCGATGACCGGAAACGGAACTGCAGTCGGCGGATCGCCCTTGCGTCCGACGCTCGTGGTGATGCCGCTGACCGCTTGCATCAGGAGGTCCTGTCCGGGCCTGTCGGCGTGTGGCCCGTCGCTCCCGAACCCGGACGCCGACACGTACACGATCTCCGGGTTGATTTCACGGACCGATTCGTAATCGAGATTCAGCCTGTCCATCACGCCCGGTCTGAAGTTCTCCACCACGACGTCCGCCCGTTCGACGATGTCGGTCACGACCTCGTGCCCGACGTCGGCCTTCAGATCGAGCGTGATGGACCGCTTGTTTCTGTTGGCCGAGAGCCAGAACGGGCTCATCCCGTTGATGTCGTGACCCCCGCCAGTCGTCAGTTCACGCGACCACTCCCCGCCAGGTCGTTCGATCTTGAGGACCTCCGCACCCATCTCACCGAGTTTCTGTGTCGCCCACGGCCCCTGATGAGCGGTGGTGAAATCCGCGATCGTGATTCCGTCGAGTGCGCCAGTCATTGCCGGTGATATCCGTTCGTTCGTCCGATACTTGCTTCGGTGAAGTGGAGAGCAGCTCGTTCGAGAGGCGAACCCGTTCTCGGTGTCATCGGATACCGGTCCGACGGATGACCGTATTATACTTTCGCCGATCGACCGGCAGTGTCCGGTCGAAGTACGATCAGTTCTTGGATCGGTGTGTATGAGTCCCCATGGACGTTCACGGAAACGGTTGAGACGCCCTCTAACGAGTGTCGGGGCGACGATCCCACGGGTAGCCACTACCGCCGTCGTGAACCCACCACGGATGCAGGAAAGAAACGGACGAGACGAGTTCGCCGGATTCGGACACCAACCGCCGGATTTATGTCTGGAGGTTGCGAGGCCGGAACGAGAATGTTCCAAAAGACATCAGGAATCGGAACAGTGGTGTGGTTTGGAGCAGGGGATCCGAAGTTCGACGATAGACCTGGATTCGGCCCACATGGGTGCGTTTGCCACACTGATACAGCGCGATGACGACCACATTGCGCCTCCTCGCCAGACCGTTCGATGGATTCGAACGGGCACTCGATCGCCAGATCCAGTCGTTCAAAGCGACTTCCGGGGCCGACATCGAAATCGAACGCGATCATCGCCCGTTGCCGGAGATTCACGGGACGTACGTCGAGAACGAGCGCCTCGCAGAGGGAGAGTACGATCTGTTTCTCTGTCTGAGTGATTGGCTGCCGTCGGCCGTTGAACGGGGACTCGTCGACTCGCTCGACGATCGACTGGAGGCGGATCCGCCGATCGACTGGTCCGAGGGGTGGGCGGAGAGTATGGTCGATCTGGTCACCTACGAGAGGACGACGTATGGAGTCCCGTACCACGACGGACCGGAGGTGTTCTTTTACCGCAACGATCTGTTCGAAAGCGCCGCGGAACAACGCGCGTTCCGGGCGGAGTACGGTCGGTCGCTGACGGTCCCCCGGACGTGGAACCAGTTCCTCGAAGTCGCGGACTTCTTCACCCGGCCCGAGGACGATCTCTGGGGAACCGTCGTTGCTGCTCTCCCCGACGGGCACAACAACGTTTACGATTTTTTGATTCAACTGTGGAGTCGCGGCGGGCAGGTGTTCGACGAGGACCGATCGGTCGCGTTCGACTCGGAAACGGGAGTAGAGGCATTACAGTTCTATCACGATCTCGTCCACGAACACGAGGTGGCACCGCCGGAGTCACTGGACATGGAGAGCGTCGAGTCCGGCCGGTTCTTCGCGGACGGGAACGCCGCGATGATGTGGAACTGGTCGGGATTCGGCGCGATGGCGGAGGACTCGGACTCGGACGTGTTCGGACGGGTCAACTACGGGTTGATACCACGTCTCGGAGCACCGGAGGGACGCCACGCATCTCTGACTGCTCTCTACGGACTCACGATCCCGTCCGCTGCCCGACGACCGGATCTGGCGTACGATTTCATCCGTCACACCGCATCACCGGAGATGGATCTCGTCACGACCGAGGAAGGTGGCTCCGGAACCCGGCTTTCGACCTGGCGCGACCCGAAAATTCAGAAGCAAGAGCCGTTCTATTCGGTGATCGAGGAGGTCAATACGGGTTCGGTAAACACGCTCCCCCAGATATCGGAGTACGTGGAGTTCAACGACATCCTCAATCGCGCCGTCGAACGAGTCGTCGTTGAGCAGTCGGCGACGCCGGAAGAAGCGCTGACCGAGGCCGCGAGGGAAACCAGACGTCTCCTCGAAAGCTGATCGAACGTACCGGGCGCGAAAACATCGGTATCAACCCTGTCGAGAGTCGGTCGTTTCACCACGACCTCACGAACATCGAAGCATCCGGCTGACCCACCGAGGCGTGAGCTTTTTGACTTCGACCTCACTCGGCCAGTACATGGAGCTCAGAGACACCGATCGATACTTCGAGGAGATCGAGCTGGACGAGACGTACACCGCTCACGCTGCCAGAACGATCACCGAGACGGATATCGTCAACTTCGCCGGCCTCTCCGGCGACTTCCACCCATTGCACATGAGCAAACCGATCGGTGAGGATTCGGACTTCGGCGGCCGGATCGCGCATGGCAATCTCGTTTTTTCGATCGCGGAGGCGCTGGTCGCCGATATGAACCCCAAGTCGTTCTCGTACGGGTACGACGAGCTCCGATTCGTCAAGCCCGTTCTCATCGACACGACCCTTACGGTCCACCGCGAAGTGGTCGAAACCGAGGACTACAACGATTCGCTGGGGCGCGTCGTTTACGAGTACGAAGTGACGAACGAAGGGGACGAGACAGTGCTGGTCTGCGAGCACATCACGCTCGTCGAGAAGCAGGCCGCGAGCGAGGACGATGACGGTAGTTGATCGCCTCTACACGAGCGAAGATCACTCTTCGGTTGTCGGTTGCCGGACAGTCTGACTGCCGAAAGTCGCTCCGTGGTGTACTCATCTTCAATAGTGGGCTGTCCCGAACGACCGCTGCTACCAGCTGGTTCGCAGTAGTGTATTCGGATCGAGCAGAAAGACCTCGTATCGCAACCTGGACAGCTGTGTTCGCAAGTGTGCTGTCGAGCCGTCTGCGATACGTCCGTCGGCCTGGAGGGGGGCTTAAGTGCATCGGGAACGCACAACCGAGAATGGGATCAGGCCACCTCGGCTCGGAGCACTTGGAGCGGGCGCTCGACGCGCTGCTCGAACGAGTCGCTCGCTCGCTCGATTCGACCGGAGACGCGTTCCCCTACTTCGCCGACCCCGAGACGGGCGAGTGGGAGACGACGCCCGCCGGAAACTGGTGCGGTGGGCACTGGGTCGGTTTACTGCGATTGGCGGCCGAACACGCCGAGAGGGGGACGGAGTCCGAGCGCTACAGAGTGGCGGCACGCAGCCACACCGAAACCCTCCACGAGTACATGCCACACGAGACGATGTTCTGTGGGATGAACTTCCACTACGCCGGGTTCGCGGGGTTCGACGCCACCGGTGACCGGTCACTGTTCGGCATCGGTCTCGAAGGGGCCGACGCGATGACCGACCTGTACCACGAAGGCGCTCGACAGATCCCGATTGGACAGTTAGAGATAGAGGGCCCCGAACAGTTCCGTGGACCGGACAGCGATCACGGCCCGTCCGGTGACCGTATCGGTGCGGTCGACGACATCTACACCACGTTACCGATCCTCTGGCGTGCCTACGAGGAGACCGGCGACTCCCGGTTCCGCGATGTCGCCGTCTCTCATGCGGATCGACATCTCGACTGGTACCTCCGCGAGGACGGCAGCACCTGGCACCACGCCGTGTTCGATCGCGAGACGGGCGAGCTCGAACGACAGTACAACGAACTCGCACGGTCGGACGACACGTGCTGGGCCCGTGGCCAGGGTTGGAACATCGCCGGACTGGCCCGGGCTTACCGGGAGACGGACGCCGACCGCTATCTCGATGCCCTCGAACGGGCGGTCGAATACCACCGTCGAAACTCGCCGGACGACGGCGTTCCGTACTGGGATTACGCCGCCAGTGGCGACGAGCCACGCGACACGAGCGCGGCAGCGCTGATCGCGTACGGACTCGTCCGCCTGTCGGAGGAGCCATCGACAGCCGCCCTCAGGGACTACGGGCGAACGGTTCTGGACGCGCTGCTCTCCTCGTATCTCGTCACCGACCCCGACGCGGAGAACCGGGGTGCCGTCCTCCAGGGCTGTTTCAACCGGCCCGGTCGGTATGCCGACGACAACGAACTGATCTGGACCGATTATTACGTGGCGAGAGCTGTCTCCGAATCGCTCGATCGCGCATGAACCCCGGATACGACCTCCCCGAACCGGACTCCGATGCGCCCGATCCCTGGAGTGGATTCGAGTGGCAGCTGGGCGAGTCGTACAACATCGCCACCGTCGCCCTCGACGGGACGGAACCTGACCGTCCCGCATTGCGGCACGTGTCGGTCGACGGCGAGCAGCTCACGCTTTCCTACGGCGACCTCACGAGAGCCGTCGACGCGACGGCTGCCGAACTCGCATCGATCGGCGTGGGTCCCGGTGACACGGTCGGCGTCTGCCTCCCCCAGTGTCCGGAGCTCCTCGTGACACACCTCGCTGCGTTCGAGCGCGGCGCGGTCGTCGTTCCCCTCTCGATGCTCCTCGGGGACGACTCACTGTCGTACTCGTTGAAACACAGCGGTGCAGCGGCGCTCGTTGCCGACGAGGAGAGACTCGCCCGATTCGATCTGGATCTCTCGGAGATCACCGTTCTGGCGGTCTCACCCACCGTCAGTGACACACCCCTCGGAGGTCTTTCGGCACACACGACGCTGGGCCGGAACGTCGAGTCGTGCCAGACGGCACCCGACGACCCGGCACTGATCATGTACACGTCCGGGACGACCGGGAAACCCAAGGGTGTCGTGCAGGGCCACCAGTTCCTCGCGGGGTCGCTTCCTGGCTATCAGGCCTGGTTCGAGATGTTCTCACGAGCGGATATGCGGGACGCCCGCGTGTGGACGCCGGCCGAGTGGGCATGGGCTGGCGCGCTGTTCGACGTCGTCTTTCCGACGCTGGCACTCGGCGGCACGGTCGTCTCGCGGGAGCGGCGAAGCGGGTTCGATCCCGACGCTGCTCTCGAACTGATCGAACAGGAACGGGTCACGAACGCGTTTCTGCCCCCGACCGCGCTCGGTCGCATCAAAAATGAAGGGGTTGTCGGGGATTACGATACCGCGTCGCTCGACACCGTTCTGTGCGGTGGCGAGAAGCTACCCGAATCGCTCCACTCTTGGGCAGAAAAGACGCTGGAGATCACGGTCAACGAGTCCTATGGGCAGACGGAGGCGAACGCGTTGATCGGGAACTGTCGGCGCGCGTACTCCGCACGGCTCGGGTCGATGGGTAGACCGTATCCCGGCCACGATATCGTCCTCGTGGACGAAGACGGGACGGAGGTCCCGAACGGCGAGGTGGGTGAGATCGCCGTCCGTCTACCCGATCCGGTCGTCTTTTTGCGGTATCACGGGGACGATCCGGCGACCAGGGCCAAGTTCGATGGCGATCTCTTTCTGACGGGGGACCTCGCGGTTCGTGACGAGGCTGGGTACCTCCGGCATCAGGGGCGAAAGGACGATCTCATCCTGACCTCGGGGTACAGAGTGAGTCCTCACGAAGTGGAAGCCGCGTTGCTGTCACACCCTGACGTCACGGACGCCGTCGTGGGTGGCGTCTCCGACGACGAACGCGGACAGCGGATCACGGCCTACGTCGTCCCCAGTGGGCGGGTTCCCGACGCCGAACGTCTGAGGGAGCACGTACGCGACGAGCTCGGGGCGCACAAGGTTCCCCGAGAGATCGTGATCGTCCAGGAGATCCCCGAAACCAGAACGGGCAAAACCGACCGGGGTGCGCTGTTCGACGAGTGATCCGGCGGTTCGACGACCTGCTCGAACTCGAACGACGAACGGTTCGGGGAGAGCACGACTGGGTCCGAGCAGTACGGGGATCGCTGCACCTACCCCACTCGCTGCAACCACTGCTGGAGTCGAACCACGTGAGTCAGTGGGGGAACGTGCGTCGCTCGAACGCGTCGGCAGCGTCCGCGACCCGCTCGATCTGTTCCGTGGCGAATCCGAGCTCCCGGTAGCTGTCCGCCAGTTCGTTCGGGTCGACGTAGAGATACGGCCCGTCGGTGGCGGCCATTTCGTGCAGCTGATCACGACCGTGTGCCTCGGCCGAGTTCACGTTGACCTCTCGCCACTCGTCGATCCGACTGCGAAGCCGTCGTGTGATCTCCGGTCGCTCGCCGATCAGGTTCTCCCTCAGGTGGGGGTCCTCGGCGAGATCGTGGAGGATCTCCAGCCCCTCGTTCGGCAGTTCGGGGTCGTTGTAGAGCCCCGGAACCGAGAAGACGCCGGGGTGGTGGATCCGGGCGTACATCCAGTCGCCCTCGTAGACCGCCCGGCTGAACGTGTAGATACCGTGGCCACAGACGAGGTACTCACGTCCCTCGAACGGTTCGTTTCGGAGGGCGGCAGTGAACGGTTCGGCGTCCCACCCGCTCGGTGTCTCGACACCGAACAGTTCACAGAGCGTCGGCAGGAGGTCGAACTGGTAGACGAAATCCTCGACGGCACTGCCGGCGCTCTCGGATTCTCCCGGCACGTCCACGATCATCGGCACCCGCTGGCAGGGTGGGTGTGCGAGAGCGTGTTCGGCGTAGATACCGTGCTCGCCCAACGCCTCTCCGTGGTCCGCCGTGACGACGATCGCCGTCTCGTCGCGGATGCCGTGGCGTTCGAGGGTCGACAGCAGTCGCTCGACCTCCGCATCGACCTTTCGGATGCTGGCATCGTATCCGTCGTTGATGTGCTGTGCCTTCTCGGGCGTGTCGATCTCGACGGGCATCGGCCAGTCGCCGTAGTCGATGTACTCCTTCCCGTCCACCTCGTGTTGGCTCGGGCTCGGCCAGAGCGAGCGCGAGCGGACGCCTGTAGCGCCCTCCTGCTCGGCGAGCACCTCCCGATCGATCCACTGCGCTCCGGGGCCGGACTCTCGAACGTCGTCGACGAACTCGTCGATACCGAGGTAGGGATGGTGGACGTCCCAGTAGTTCAGGTGCAACAGCCAGTCGTCCGCGTCGGCGTGGTCGTCGATCCAGGCGGTCGCGGTGTCGGTCACCGTCGCGCCGTTGTCCGTCATGCCCGGTGTGGGCTGGATCGACTCCCGGAAGCTCCCCGAGAAGTGGTAGGCGGAGTGGCGTTTCGAGAAACTGGTGATCGTACTGGTGTTGATACCCGCATCGGAGAGGTGTCTGAAGCTCAACGGCCGATCCGGTGGGTAGTCCCCGCCGTTTCCGCGGCGGGAGTGGAGATCGAGCCACTGGCCCTCGCCCCAGTGTGTCACCGCACCGTGTTTGACCCCGAACCGGGCCGTCGCGAGCGAGGTCCGACTCGGCAGGCACGGGGAGTCGGCGGTGAAACACCGATCGAAGCGAACGCCGTTCTCGGCGATGGCGTCGATGGTCGGGGACGTGTTTCGGCTGTAGCCGTACGTTCCGAGTCGGTCCGGCCGCAACGAGTCGATGTCGACGAGGAGAACGCGCACACGTGCTCAACCGATTCGGTCGGTTATAACTGTTGGTGACTGGCGGAACGAAGAGCGGCGAGAAGACGGTCGTCGAAGCCCAACCGACCTGTTCGCCCGGTTCTCCGGGCAGTTGCCTCCGCAGCCGGAACGCCCGGAAGTCCGACTGTCGCCGTTCCGCTGGACGTCCCGAAGCGCGAAATCGGAGCGTTGATCGCCGCTCACTCGCCGGTGAGAACCCCATCCCACTCCGTCCTCGACGATCGACCTCCCGACCCCTGCGCTCCGCTCAGGGGACGCTGTCCAGTACGGACTCGACGGTCTCCTCGGCGTCGCTTCGGGGGCTGTATTCGAGACCGACGTACCCGTCGTACCCGGTCTCATCGATGGCCTCCAGGACGTTTTCGTAGTTCACCTCGCCCGTTCCCGGCTCGTGGCGGCCGGGGACGTCGGCGATATGGAAGTAGTCGATGAACTCGACGTGCTCGGAGAAGTTCTCGATGACGTTGCCCTCGGTGATCTGCTGGTGATAGACGTCGAACAGCACCCCGACGTTCGGCGAATCCACAGCGTCGACGATCTCGTACGCCTCGTAGGAGGTGTCCAGATAGTAGCCGCCGTGGTCGACCGCACGGTTGAGCGGTTCGACGACGAGGCTCACGCCGGCTTCCTCCGCTTCGGGTGCGACGGCCCGGAGCGTTCGAACGATGGCCCGGTGTTCCGTCCCGGGGGGCAGGTTCCGCTCCGGCCCCACCGTCACGATCATCGTCTCGATGCCGATCTCCGCGGCCATCTCGACGGAGCGTTCGAGATCCGCCACGGACTCCTCGTGGAGGTCGGGGTCCGTCATGGAGGGACCCTCTCCGCCGGAGTTGCCCGCGTGGCCGAAACAGGTCGAGGCGGAGATGGCGAGACCGTGTTCGTCACACGCGGCCCGCAACTCCTCGCGGTCGGTGCTGTCGACACTCCAGTACTCGATGGCGTCCAGCCCCGTCTCGGCGGCCGCAGCGACGGCTTCGCGGGGATCGCTCTCCCCGAAGACGATGTCCGTGTTCGCGCTGATCGTGAACGTCATTCTCGGACTGCTTCGGCCTCGCCGGATTCGAGCGCGCGGTCGACCGCGAGGGTCGTTTCGAACGTCTTGCGGGCGTCGGCGTACGGCGAACGACAGAGCGATTGGTCCTGGGTCCGGACGGCCTCGATGAAGGCATCCATCTCGGGACCCCAGTTCTCGCCGTCGCTCTCGTACTCGATTCGCTCGCCATCGATCCCGCCTTCGATCGAGTCGCTCCAGAGATCGACGTGGAGCGAGAAGCCGTCACCGAGCAGGTGGATCTCGTTGGCTCCTCCCTCCTCGGCCGTGGAGGTAGCTGTAACCGAGCTCACGGTGCCGTCTTCGTGAACCAACGTCGCGGACGTCGAGTCCTCGAAGTCGATGACCTCGGTGTTGACCTGCTGTGCTCCCGCGGCACGGACCGTCTCCACGTCGCCGGCGAAGTGACGCACCAGGTCGTACGTGTGCGTCGCCTGCTCGATCACTTGCCCGCCCGAGAGCTCCTTTCGACACCACCAGTGGTCTTCGTCGCCCGGAACACCGCACCACCAGCGGGCGTCGACCATGGACAGCGTCCGGTCGTCGACGAGCTCCTTCGCTCGTTGCACGGAGTCGGTGTAGCGGGACATGTGGCCCACCTGTGAGATGATGTCGCTCTCGGCGACGGCCGCGGCGTTCTCACGGGCCGTTTCCGATTCGAGCGCCAACGGCTTCTCGACGAAGAGATCGACACCGTGCTCGACGGCCAACCGCTCTTGGTCCTCGTGGGCGAACGGCGGAACGGCGACGATCACTGCGTCGAAGTCGGACCGCTCGTAGAGGTCGCGGTAGTCGGTGAAGACGTCCGCACCGAACGGTTCGGCCGCCTCTTCGGCGACGTCCTCGTCGATGTCACAGATGGCTGTGACTGTCGCGCCGTCGTGCTCCTTGATGTGTTCGAGATGGCGATTCGCGATCCCGCCCGCGCCGATGAACGCAAGTTCGACCGTCATCGATAGTACGCGGTGACGTCTCTCTTATCAACCTGCCGGTTCGGCTCGCGGCACGTCCACGATTCCGGGCCGCGCCGCAGGCCTGGACGTCGTTCGACGACGACCGACGACTCGCGGGGACGGCGGTCCCCGGCGTGCTCTAAAACACCTCGGGCAGGTACTCGGGCGCGTCGTCGTAGGGGTCGGTCGATCCGGTCGCGAGATCGTATATCCGTCCGTGGGTCCGACGGGCGGCGTCGGCCAACGGCTCGTACGGGCGACTGCACACGTCGAGGAAGCCGAAGTTGCAGTTCTCGCCGTCGAAGCGACCGATCGCCGATTCGTCGTACAGGGCGAAGTAGTGAGTGCCGACACACCACGGCTTGGTCGCGGCGTCCTCGACGTAGACGCGGTACGCGTCACCCCGCGACGCCTGGTCGGGGACCCGGCTCACGCCGGTCGCCGGGAGCCCGGCATCGAGCGCACCGAAGTGGAACTCGCCGATGAGGATCGGCGCGTCC
>NZ_BAFM01000035.1 GCF_000334895.1 Halococcus agarilyticus
TAGTGAGCACTTCACAAACAGCTCAAGGGTATCTCAAAGGAGTCGGCCACACTGCTGTTGGACAGAAGGACTACGAATTCGCTGAGATGGTTCTCGCATCTGCGCTTGAGCTCGATGATGGGTCAGTAACGGACACTCATTTCATTTACAATACCCTGATCGACGCGTGCTACAAGCAACGTAATGAGCGAGAGGATGCGATCGAGGAATGCATCGAGTACTGTAAGAAGGACATTGAGATCGCGCAGGACTTCATCGATGAATTCGGAGAGGTGCCAGTCATACCTTCATTCAAGCGCCTCGCTATCATCTATGAGAAGCAAAAGAGGTACAAGGACGCGATTGACGTCTGCAATCAAGCGCTCGATCTCGGGGCGACTGACGGTACGAAAGGGGGATTTGAGGGGCGAAAAGAGCGACTTCGAAACAAGACAGAGTAGTCAACCGCTCGTGAAACGACCCGTCTGAGTTTCGCCGGTCCACTTTTTTACTATCGGACGCTTATATCAGGCATCATGGATACGATCGTTTACGAGAACGAGGATGGAGAGGTCGTAGAAACTGAGGTCGAGATGCTCCAGTTTAGTGAGACACGCCAGAGTTGGTACTGGGAGGTCGAACGCGACGAGGAGGAGGAAACTGTCACGCGTAAATCTGTTCCACGTAACCGTGTCGTCGAGGTCGTTGAGGAGCGAGGTATTCGCTCCGGATCGGACCGATCGGGCGCTACCGTAATCTGACGTACGACACCGGTGTTTTACCTCGTACGCAGGGTGTCTATCTCAGGCACTGGCGATCCGACGCCCCTGTTCACGGATCGTGTTCGCAATCTCGTCGTAGTTGCGGAGATTCGAGAGTTCGACTCTCTCCCCACCGCCACCAACAGAGAACGTGATCGAGCCGCGTTTCGATCCGATGAGACTCCACCGCTCGCCGCTGGTTTCGAGCTGGTTGATGTCCCGGATCGGATACTCGTTCGTGCTGGTACTCGACCGCGTCGTGTAACTCTGAATCACCCGCTCGTTCGTCACGACAAGGCGATTCCGTCGCTTGCGCCGCCAGATCCAGAATAGAAATACGAAACCAACGAGGAGCCAAGAAGTCGCGATCCCGATCGTGAGCGACCACGGATAGTCCCGCCACCGCGGCTGCTGATTGTGAATGACCTCCTCGCCGTCCATCAACGTGACACCCCTGACGTTCGCGGATCCGCCACCAATTCCCATGTTCATCGTGAACACACAGAGAGGTGTATTAAAACCACCATATGCTCTTTCGGAAGATGAAACGCGGCACGTTTCATGGGGTGTTCTCTCGGGCCTCGTACTCCGATCCCCATCTCCGAACCAGTGGCGACGGAAAACGCGGACAGCGGCACGGATTTCACTCGTAATGAGGTGTGGTTTCGTCGGTATTCACGAAAGGCGACTCCGCTCTCGGATCATGTCGTAGGCGTCGGTGAGCGTAGTAACGTCGGCAGCTACCGTATCGAGCGGTTCCGAGCAGGATGGGTTCTCGATATACGGGCGGTAGACATCGCCGGAAGCGTCGAGAGAGTGGTCGCCATTGAGGAGAACACCACGAGTCTCGACGGCGTGCTCGATCGCTTTTCTGAGTAGTATCTTTCCGAACTCATCCGGGTCATGTGGCGGGAGTGCCAATTCGTATGAACACACCTTACGATCCGATATTTGTATCTGGCTCTGTTCGTCCGCGCCAGGCAATTGAAACGCGATCGACGCTCCCGAATCATCGACCTGAAACTCAGTCACCGATTCCCTCAGCTCGTCAAGCGGATCAGTGTCCGTCTCGGCACGGCCTGCTTCCGGTGTCGCCCAACGGCGAGACTGGGGGAATCGCCGATCGAACCGGGCCAAGGCCGACTCGGTGAAATCGAGAAAGGCCGACACGGGCACCGAACTCTCCGAACTACGGATATGAGGATACCATTCGCGCTCGGGGACGGAACCACCGAGATAACCCTGCGAACGAATGTACTCCTTCATGTCGTCTTCTATCTCGTCCGGGAACCGCGGACGAGCAAAGATATCCTCCTCGATTGACCCTCCGTTGAGAGCTTCCTTCCGGGCGTTTCTACAGATGCTAACCAGCCGCGATTCGATCGTTGTCTTCGGACACTCGGCCGCGTCAATCGGCGGTAGGCGGAGGTTGTATTCGGTGATAATCCCATTATGGGTGAGAATCAGCGAACTTTTGCAGAGACCGCCGGTTCTCTGGGTTTCCACGTCGAGGTCGTTTCCCGCTGTCCGAGCGTCCATATCGGATCCGGCCGCGTCGAGCTTTCTCTGGCCGAAATCCGCGACACTTTCAGGGAGAGCACCCCTTTCCACCGCATCGCCAAGAGAGCCGCCACCGCCACGTTCTAGGGCCTTCTCGAAGCGGTGGGGAGCAAACAACCCAAAGTCGATAGACACGAGACCGCCAGACAATTCGGTCGTCTCGACTCCGTCGCCGATCTCTCTGGCACGTTGCATGATGCTATCGAGATCAACGGCCGAGCGATCCATCCCGCCCTCTCCTATGGTTGCTTTCTCTGACATCGAATCACCATACTCCGGACCCTGAGAACGGGAACGGGTCGGCTTTGTCCTCACTATCCACGGTTGCGGACGTGGCGACGCAATACCTCAGGCTGTCGAGACAATGATCCTCTGCTGCCGATGTACCGACCTGCTCCTCTTTGTATCCGAGGAACTCCCGAATCAGGGTCTCGCAGCGGTCGGAGATCAACAGGCCCACACGCGGGCGCTCCTCTGTCTCACCGTCCTCTCCATCGCTATCGCCCTCGTCTTCCGTTGGGCGTCGATCAGTCCCCCACGTCGCAGTACCGTTCGCTGGTGTACCGAACGTCCCGGCCGTGGGACCGTTATTTGAGACGATGAACGCGCCGCTGCTGTCGCCCTCTGGCAGCTCCATATTCCCATCGGCTTCGAGACGCTTTCGCACCTCCGATATGCCGGCGTCGAGGCTCTTGTCAGCCTTCACTACCGGCCAGTCCGCACGCTTGAACTTCTCTATATCCGATGGTTCGTGTTCCGCGAAGATCGTCCCACGCGGCTTGTCGTTCTCGTCAAGCCAGCGAATCGCGTCCTCGACGTGCGCGCCGCTCTCCACGAACTCATCGAGGACCACGAGTTGATCGTACGGCGTCTTGCCGACTTCGATGAGAACGCGAGGATCATTCCATCCGGCGTCGTAGCCGTACATCCGCCACTCGTCGATCTCCTCGACGGCGGCGCTCGCCTCAGCGTGCGGGATAACGTGTGTCTCGCGGCTGAAATTCGAGTACACGAGACCCGTCGCCGCGGCGAAACCACCGTGTAGCGCCTGCTCCTCACGGCCGCCGCCTTCGAATTGCCGGCGGAGCCGGGCCTTGTCCTCCTCGGCGATGTATGGGTTTTCAAGCACTGACGCCTGTTCGACCTCGATCCGCGACCCGATCGGGTTGCCGTCGGCGTCTTCGCGCTTTTCGAGGATCTCCCAGGCAGCGTTATAGCCGTTCCCGGTGAGCGTCCAGAACATCACCTTCGGGCCGACGTCAGCGGTGAGCCGCGTCCCCATCATTTCATTGAGATCGTGGAGTTCGCTGCCGTAGTGCGACGGTTCGTCGAGCCACACGCCGCTATATTCATCCCCCGCGTACCGCGACCACTTGTCCGCCGATCCGAGGACGATCACCGAGTCGTTGAATAGCGTCAGCCGGTGATCCTTCCGGTTGTAGTCGGCCACGATGGGGCTCTCCTCTGGCCCGTTGAACGACGACGTCACGATGTGCGTCCGCTCGCCTGGTAGGCTCTCGAAGAGCGTCCGGTAGGTGGTCCCGGTCGCCTTCGTGTAGTCCTGGCCCATCGCGAGCCAGCGGGATCCTGGATAGTCAAGTGCTTTCGTGAGCACCCACCGTGCGCCCGTGACCGATTTGCCCGACCGGTAGCCGCCGAGAAACCCGACGACGTCCGGCTCACCGTCCGCGAGGTGATCGAGACAGTCGCGTTGCGTCTGCCAGAAATCGTACGCTATCGAGCGCTCATCGAGGTCGTACGCCATGCCCTCCGGACGATCCTCCGGGGCGGCGTCGCGCCACTCGACGGACCACTCGTCGGCGTCGACGGCCTCGGTAGCGTCGGCCAGCTCCCCCTCGATCCTCTCGATCCGGCGGTCGCGTTCTCGTTTTGTCGAACTCATGTATTGTATCAAAACAGGGTGCTCAATCGTGGAGAGCCGGGGACCATTCCCCCGGTGACCTGAAGCGGACGTGGATACCATGACCGACAGAGAGCCAAGTGCTCGCCGCGGTCGGGGTCATCGCTGGCTGTCATGTTTTTCGTTGGTTTTACCCTGAGTTATTAATCTGAGAAGTGAAGTTGGGTATCCGACAGTCTGAGCCGTCGGTTTTCCGGCGGATCGACGGATCGGCGATCGAGGCGGATCGAATCACGTCCGCTTAACCGATTAATCGGTCGTGGATTGCTTGACATTTCTACCCACTCTCATCGAGTTCATCAACCAGCGCTTCAAGCCGGGCCAGTCGTTCCTCTTGCTCAGACTCTTCGAGATCGGACACGAGACGGCGGTATTCGCCGACGGCGTGCGTGTAGGCCCGCAACCAGCTGATGCGCACCTTCTCGTTCTCTGGCTTCCGAACGCGGCCGTCGGTGAACTTGCGCAGCGCCTCATCCATCGCCTCCTTCAGCTCGTCGAGGACATCTTCGCGCTCGTCCTCCGGGTCGTAGTCTGGTATCTCTGGCAAATCGGTGGTTGCGCTCATACTATATCGAGAGTGTCGCGAGGTTAGTCGCTCGCTGCCTCGTGCTCGCTCGGATCGAACCCGTCCTCGTGCCACTGGTTGATGATGACCCCCACGACCTCGGGATCCATGTCCTCCGGCGAATGAAGCGGTTCATCGTCGCCACCGATGACGATTACCGAATCCCCGAACGAGTTGTAGCACGACCGCGCCATCGCAGCCGGGAGTTCGTCGCCCCTTTCGTAGGTGAGTCGATCCACGGCGTCGTAGCCCTCCGGCGGGTTGCCTTTGATCCCGCTCTCACTCGCCACGACGACGTGTTCGGTCCCATCGGGGAGTTCGAGCTGGGCCTCCTCCGGCTGGGCTGAGGCTGGTACGCGGACCATTATTCGATCATTCCCGTGCCAAAGTCGTCGATCTCGACGTCGTCGTCAGTGTTCGCTGTCACGGACGGACCCGCCGTACCAGCAGGGTGCGTACGCCCCATCTTTTCGAGCACCCGCTTCGGCGTCCGCATGAGCTCCGTGCGGTCGCTCTCAGCGTACTCGGTGCTGTTGGCGACGAGATTGTCGACCATCTGCTCTCTGAGCGCTTTCTCTCCGAGCGTGCCAAGGCGCTCCTCGACGTACTCGTCGAACGTCTGTTCTCCCGACGCAACGCTGTCGGGGATCGATTCAGCAGGCAATTCGACCGTCTCGGTATTGTTTCGCGGACTCATGTTCGTGTTCGTATCGTGCCGTGTTTCGTTCTGCGTGCGGTGCTTAGCTGCCGGGTAGCAGCGAGAGAATCGCCGGACAGCGGATGGATCGCCGACACCCCCCTCGTTGCTTAACAACTATACGAGCGTTGCGCGTTTAAACGCTTCGCTGGTTGTGGAGAGTTTATCGCTCTCTCAGCAAACTCTCGCTCGCAACCAGTCGACTGGCGCGGTTCGCTACGGGTTTTAGTTACCAATTAGTGACACAAGAGTAGGCCAGGGTGATTGTTGACCGTTGTTGACCGCCCGTTGGCTGTTTGTTGACCACCGGCGGTCAACAGTTGGATCGGTGCTCAGGCTCTATACTGTCCAAAAACGCCACTTAATTTTCTTGTTGACCGATTTGACCGGTTTTTGAAACAGGGGAGAGATGGCTGAGTCACGTGCGCGCGCGAGTGGGCGCGCGCACACGTACCCCTCCTCCTAGAAACCAGTCAAATCGGTCAACAAGGTAGTAGTAGTAGTGTTAGAAGCCTTCTTCCTCCACAATCTCCGTGCTAGACTGTTGACCGGGGGCGGTCAACAAGCAGTCAACACGGTCAACAAACCAGTCAACAAGCAGCGGTCAGTTGGCGACGTATTTCGGTCCGGGTTTTTTGATCACGTCGCCCCGTTTAACGAGCTCCGCGAGTGCCTTCTCCGCCTCATTTGGTGACATATCGAGATCTCTGCCGAGTCGCGCCTTAAGAGCCGTCTCGTCGAACGGTTGTCCGGTTTCACAGAGGATATTCATGATTCGCCGTGCGTCGGCTTCGGTCCCTTCAGCGTCGTCGGGGACGTCGCAACCGAGATCGACCGTGCTCTCTTCTTCTTCCGTCTCACCCTTGCCTCCGCGGTCTTCGATAATCTCACAGTTCATGGCACGCGCTTCGAAGCCGTCGAGCGCGTCGGTTGCCCGGCGGGCGTGGATACCGATAGCGCGTCCAACACCACGCGTGTACTGGCGGTAGGAAACGACATACCCACCGTTCTCCTCGTGAGCTTCCTTGAACCGATCCCGGTAGTCGCCGTAGGTATCGAGCAGGTCGGCCGAGACGTCATGATCCCGGACGTATCGAGTGATTTGGTCGAACGCGGCCGTCATATTCACGCGGATTTCAGCCGCCGGTGAGCCGCTTTTGACGACCGAGTAGTGTTCGTCCTCTTCGATGTACTCGGCGCGCGCAGCGGCCGCCACAAGCTCGACGAGGGTATCGACGTGGCTTTTGTGTCCACCGCCGACGAACTCACGACCGGAGTATTGTACGGCACTCTCGATAGCGTCCGCGTCGACGATCTCGGCGACGTCTGCCTCGACAGTCTCGGCGAACTCGCGGTACAAGCGCAGGCCGAACACGACGGTCTGCAACCCCTGCCTAGCAGCCGAGCCGAGCGCGTCCGCTTCATCGAGAGCGTCGATCATATCAGCCACGTCCTCAGCAGCCGTGTTCCACCGTTCGCGCGCTCGGTCGGCGTCGTACCCAGCAACGAATTGATGGTAGGCGAGTGCGTGCGCCTGTGGATCGACGGCGTTGGTCCCGACGAACTCACCGTCTTCGAGGTACCCTTCACCGGTGAGTTCTTTGTAGGCCCGCGCCGTGTCGGTCCCGTCGTCGGTCGCACTCGGGGAGAAGGTGGTCATGACACACCGCCGTTGTTCGGCCGATCCCTGGATACGCTGCTCGCCAGAGACAGCCACCGGTGCGGAGAGCGTGTATCCGTCGGTGGTCTTGTCGGCGTTCCCCCGCTGAACGACACCGCCACGCGTGGCGGTCCGCAGCAGTCCGTGGAAGCCGTCAATCCGCCACGATTCCGTCGTGGCTGGTTTGTACTCGTCGAACCACACTGGCACGTTGTTCGTGGCCGCCATCGACCGCGTGACAGCGAATTTGGTCTCTTCGGCGACAGAGAGGGGGTCGTCGTCCATACCGAACAGTTTCCAGAGTGTACCCAGAGTGCTCGATTTCCCTGCGCCGGTCCCACCTGTCACGTTCAGGATGTTGAACTCGCCGGTCCAGTTGTGGATGAGCGGGCGGAAGCCACTCGCATAAAACCAGCCGAGTACCGGCAGCAGGCGATCGGACTTGCGAGTCCGGGGGAGTGTTTCGAGCACTTCGGCCACGGCTTCGGAGTCGAACGTTGAACTATCGTCACCGAGTGACCACTTCGTCTCAATGTCGATCCCCTGCTGCACGTAGGCGTGATCTGGCTCACTAATCCAGCTGTTCGCCCCGAGGGTTCCGGCCGGCGTCACGAGTTCGTCGTAGTCGCTGCCGAACAGACCAATACGTTCAACGCCGATACGTTCCGGTGCGGATTGCCCACCGACAAACTCTCGAAGCTCGTTCAAGTCACCAGTGTCACCGTCGAATCTTGTGGTCCGGCCAGTGACGATCTCCCGCTTGAACGGCCGCGTCTCGTTGAAGACGGTCATCGGAACCGTCACGTCGTAGGTATCGCCGGTGCCTCCTGGATACACCGTCAGGTCGGCTTCAACGCCGTCGCCGTCTGGTTTGCGGAGGAAGGTGCTCACCTCGATCTCGAAGTTCGTGAGCTGTTTATACCACCCATCGTCATCGTCGTCTTTCGACGGATGGTGAAGTGAGTAACCACCATCGTAGTTGCCCACAAGCGGATAGTCCGGTTCCGGGCGTCCATCCCCTGTCTCGCCGCCAGCAGCGCCGCCAGCGGACGCACCCGCCGCCGCTGTGCCGCCGTCAGTGCTTGCCGCCGTGTGAATCACACAGTGATCCGCGCAGGCGTCGGCCGCGATCTCAGGCAGGATACCGGCGTCCTTGAGCGTCGTCGGACTCGGCGGGCGAATCGGTGAATCGCTATCCACCTTGCCGCTCAGCCGCTCGACCTGCGATCTTGTTTCGTCCGTGTCGAGGTCGTAGCCAGCCTCTTCGGGCGGATAGTCCTCGATCATGTGCTCAACCACGGTATCGGCGTCGTAGCCAGCCCACAGTCCGAGTTTCGCCGCGTAGGTGTTCACCTCTTGATTCGTCACGTTCGGGCCGTCGCCGTCGCCCGTCCCTGCCGCATCGCTCGGATCGCGACGGGTTTCGAGCGCGTGGCGATAGCATGGCGGCATGGCGTTGGGCGTGCCCCCGCCGTCGGATTCATCCGTCTCGCCGTCGCCGGAGGTGGTTTCTCCACCCTCAGAGGCAGGGTCTTTGCCCCGGGAATCGTTTGCGCCGCCCCCAGTATCGGCCGAATCACCGAGGTCGGCCTGTTGATCGTTGTTGCCGAACGCGGCCACCAATTGCTCGGGTTTCAGTGGAAGCCCAGTCCCTTCGTCAGCGATCTCATACCAACCACTGTCCGCCCCCTCGCACTCGCCGTTACAGTGGCCGGAGTCGCACTTGTCGGCGTCACGCTGGCTACCGGGTCCGATGAACATCATTACGCCGAACGCTATTTCACAGCCGTCAGTTTCGACTTTACCACGACTCCCACCGGGCAATTCGTCAAGCGCCGCTTCTATACCCTCGTTATCCTCAATCGCAAACAGGTATTGCGTGGGTTCGTCCTCTGCGTGGGCGCTACGAACCGCAAATGCGCAGGAGAGCGGCAACCGATCGGCCGCACCGGACTCGTGGAAGGCTTCTACGTCATCGACGTCCAATCCGAGCAGGCCGTCGCCGAAGTGAATCCCGTAGTTACCCGACAGCCGCGGCGAATCAGGCGCGAGCTGCGCGTCCGGGTTCGTATGGTCGCTGTGATAGGTATTGTTCCGGCCATTCTGCGCGGTGATGAACCGATCGCGACGAATCTCGGCCTCCGCTTCGTCCATCCATCGAACGAGTCGCTGCCGGCCGTCCGCTGCGCGGTTCTCTACCGTACCGCTCATGCTTCCCCCCTGTCCGGCAGTACCCAATTCAGCCACCTCTCTGGCCGTTCGGCGTCGTCGGCAAGTCGAAGGTCGTAACCGCCGCGTGTATCCTCTAGGCTCAGGTTGCAGTGCGCAACACGGTGCGAGAGGTCCCCACGTGCGACGGCGGGATCTTTCGAACCGTGGCGGTGCGTATCGCCGCAGATGACACACTCGTCGACGATGAACTGTCGGTTCGAATCCGATAGCCGGACCTCGTTAATCGGTGCGTCGTCGCTCATGCCTTACCTCCGGTTGCGTTCAGCTCGCCACGCTGCGCAGGCGTCTTCGGGAACGTCGCACCGATCCCGTACCGCTCAATCACCGCGTCCAGGTAGCCGGTGACGGTCGCTTCGGTCGCGCCGATCCGCTTGGCGATCCCGGCGTCACTGAATCCCATTTCTGATAGCGCGACGGCCTTCGCCGGCCGGTCATCGAGTGCGGTCGTGCGGGCGAGATACCGCCCTCGTTCGGTTGCTGCTCGGTCCACGCCGATTACCTCTTCATCGTACACGCCGACGGAGAGATCGGAATTGTCAGTCGCGGCCGCGTTGTCGACGCTCATCGGCCACCTCCCATGTCACGGGCGATTCGTTGGTGATGGTCGGCAGCCGCGAGGTCCATATCCTCCGGCATGAACCCAGCAGGGTTCGTGAGACCTACGCCACAACCGGGACACTCGCCGAGTTCTTCACGGGACTCGTCGAAGCGTTCGCCACAATTCCGGCACCTGCCGACTTCGGTGCCGCCGTCGGTGACGATCTCTTCTCCGGCGTCATCCTCGATCCGTTTCAGGCGGGGATCCGGAAACGAGTAGGCCGTGAGATCGAGCTGCCGGACGAGTTCGGGGAGAGCCTGAGTCGAGAGGTCATCGTCGAGATCAACGCGGTCACCGAGGCTCGATTCGTACACCACATCGACCACCGGAGCGTCCGGTGAGTAGTCCTGATTGAGCCAGTAAACGCTGGCACCGACCGCCTCGACGTGTATCTCTCGTGCGGTCGCGTCGTGACGTTTGACGATCACTACGGGTGTCTGGCGCTCCGGTGACTCCTCGCGATCAACCGCCCGATCGCCGGGAAAAAGCTCAGTTGAATCCTGTTCGCCGTCGTTGGATCGTTTGTCCTGTTTAGTAGTCATCGCGAAATCGCAGGAAAGCCACAAAGCGCCCTCGCGGCGCTCGACGGGTGAGTGTACGCCGAAGCAAACATATACCACGCCGTCCTAAGGACACTCACGGGTCACCCCTGCCCCCGGCGTAGTTGGCGCGTTTCCTCGTGCCGTTCCTGCGTCGGCGTGAGGAGCCCGCCCGTCATCTCAATACAAGAAGCCACTCGCCGTCGTGCTGGATACACGTCGGACCCCGCGCTCGCCGCGCGGGAGTTCGTGGCTTCTGAGCGATTCATGCTGAGAGTCATGTCTGTCGGCTCTAAATTAAGCGTTCCCCTCGCGCTGGTCTTCGAGGAGCGTCTTCAACGCCTCGTTGTAGCTAGCAAGGTCTCGCCGGTCGCGGAACTCGGCGAGTTCGTCCCTCGTTGAGGGTTCGAGCGGGCCGACAGTCGTAGACACGACCATACCAGTAGATATATCCCCGTAGCAATAAAAGTACCGTTCGGGTGTACTCTATGGCGTACATACCGGACGATACGGAAGAGTGGCCGGCGAGTGTGTTGACTCCAAACCAGCGGGAGCGGATCGCGGAGGGATCGCTTGACCCGAGTGTAGCAGCCGATCGGGCAATGCTGGCCCGAATACGGAAACGGATACAAGTCGGAATTTTCGACTTGGGGGCTCTCTCTCGGGGGTTGCAGCAAAAGGAGATACAAAAGGCGTTCAAGGACCCCGATGACAGAGTGTATCAGCCAATCGGTAGTACGATCCCGGATGCGCTCGCGCTGTTCTACCTCGCTGGATGGGAACAAGAGACCGCTCCCAACACTTCCGAGGGGTGGTACTTCGAGGGAAGGATCGAGGGTGCGATCGAGCGCGCGCTCAATGCCAGAGGGATAACCGCGGAAGACGTGACTGTTAATATCGACGTCGAGCGTGGTGACCCGATCGATGACCTCGCACGCGGAGAGCTGAGGGATTTGCCGAGCCCGGTTCTTAGCCAACTTTTCGCAAACGGGGCAATCTCCCACGAAGAGTTTACCGAGGCTACTGAACCACCTGCTCGCGGGCCAGAAGAACAAGACGACAAGGGGTCCTAACCGATCCTCGGGAGGTCGAACCCCTCTCCACAGTCCCAGCACTCGTATTCGAGGTCCGCCGCCGGAGTGAGCTCGGCCTGTAGTGATCCACACTCGGGACACGGTGTTTCGGCTGCCGCCGCGGCGGGATCGGAAGGCATGGTTGATAGCCTCTATTTGTTCACATAGAACCCTGAACAGGTAAGCATAGTGGCTAAAACGGTGGACACCCCACGGTTTCCGCTGCTTCCATAGGCCGGACGCCTCAATTTCGAGTTCGAACTCGCCAGGGACACCCGGCCGGCTGGATCACGCCGGACACCCCACTATCGATATACTCACCCTAGTTTTGCCCGCCTATACTCTTCGCTGCTCGCCAGTCCCTCAGTGGTATTCGTAGGCTCAGTGTGTTAGGGGATATCCTGATAATCCTATCCGGAGGGAGTGAACCACTCCCCTCGCTCCCCTCTCGATCGCGCCGCCGCGCCACTCGATCTATCACGCAACCCGACCATTCTCAAATTCCCAATCATGGGGAGGCCCAATGGGGACTAGACGCCACGGTGGATTTTCTCGGAAAACCTCTAGATTGGGTCATGTTTAGCAGGCTAAGAAACCGCCACAGCACCGCCCTGAGCTGGTGAATACGTCACGACTACGGAGTTGTGTCTGACTGAATACTAAGTGAATACGCCCCCATCGAGAGGGTATGAAGCCGACGTCGGTACGCCTTGATCCCGACACCGTCGCCGAGTTAGACGCCGAAGCGGAGGACCGTGGGATCTCTCGAAACCGTCGGATGCAAGAAGTTATCGAGAATCGGAACGAATACACCCAGTTGAAGCATGAATACGATCAACTACGGAGTGACTACAAGGATTTGCAAGCCGAGAAGCAGCGGATCGAGACTCACCGGGACGCGCTCGAAAGCGGCCAGGCCGACACGACCGAGCAGCTTGAGGAGATCGTATCCGAGCGCGATCGCCTCCGCGAGAAGGTCGACGGTCTGGAAGACGAGACCGATCGACTACAGCGCCAGCTCGCGGCGGCGAACAGTCGCCAGGACGACCTCGGTGAGATCGTGGAGTACGTCGAGGACGAGAAGTCCCTCGCTGAACGTCGCGAGGAGCGAAGCACCGCCCCGGTGTGGTGGCGGGCCTGGTGGTGGGTCACTGGCACTCCGGACGGCGAAGCGGACTCGTGAGCGTCGCGCTGGCCGGCCTCTCGGACCCGCCACCCGCCCCCGCGGCGGCGGTGCTCCCTCTCGATCGGCCTTATGTACAATCCCACGCCCTCGAAAGGCCGTCTGTGTACATAAGGCGCGAGCGGTGCCGTCGCAGCGGCCGCCGAGCCTCGGAGGGGTGCTGCGAGAGGGGCCTCCTCGCTTGCGGTAGTACTACTCGCGGACGTTCACGTCGGTCGAAACCTCGTACTCCACATCAACCACCCGCGTCGAGAGGATCTCCGCGAGCTCCGGCGTCATGTCCTCGTGGGCCACGGCCTCGCGGAGTGCCGGGATCATGGCCTGAGTGAACTCGGTGCTGGCTTCGACCGCTCCCACACGGGTATTCTCGCCGAGCAGGTCGGCGACGTCGTCGACGAGATCCTCCCGGTACGCGAACTTACCGTCGGTGCGGATTCGCATGACCCTCTCGTACACACGACCCTCTCAAAGCCGTTCTGCTCGGGTGAGTAACCACCGATCAGTCGGCAATACTATCCGCGGCGATCGTCACCAGTCGCCCTGTCAACACGAAGCGAAGCGGTCTTCGGACAAATATTCACACGAGATCGAGCGTCTCGTGTGTCAATCGAGGATCGGCGATCTCGCGGCGCGCAACCCCGTGTGGTCGCGTCGAGGGTGGGGTTCGAACGGCACAAGGGTCCGTCCGGAACCCAGATCGGCATCTTTACCGATTTGGGAATCGACCGTTCGAACGGCACAAGGGTCCGTCCGGAACGCGAGTGGGCAATTTTGGATAGCAATCCATTTTGCCCAGTCGCGGGAGCACAAGGGTCCGTCCGGAACTTGGAAAAAATGCCCAAATGAGCAAGCTTACCATCGGTCGCGGGAGCACAAGGGTCCGTCCGGAACCCTGCTGGATCAACCATCGAGAGGATCCGGGACGCCAGGCTACGCGGCGTGTATTTCGTCGATCGGCAAAAACGGACTACTCGGCGTCGTGGCGGTAGTCGTCGGGATCGCCACCGAGCTGCTCCGCGAGGTATTCGCGATCGTGCTCACGGAGTTCTTCGAGCGCCTCGCGGGCTTCCGCGAGTTCCTCGTCGGTCATCGGTCGCTGTCCCGGTTCGGGCTCAGATTGTGCCATTGTTCAAACCGTCTGATTAGTCGTTGGAGTTCCTCAGCCAAATGGTCTTCGGCGAGATCGAGCGCTTCGCTCGCTGGCATTGGGCCGGCGACCTGGACGGTGTCGATCTTCTCACCGTCACGGTAGACGTCCATGTGAACCCCCTCCTCGGTGACGTCATGCCCACCTTCGGCGTCCTCGTCGTGGTCGAAACGCACGATCTCAGCCCACTCGTCGCCGAGCAGGTATTCGAGCTGCACGAAGAACCGAGGGACGCGCCCGCGCTCGGTAGCGATCCCACGCCGGAGTTGGGCCTTCGCGGTGAGCGGGATCTTGTCGACGTGATCGTACTGGCCCATGCGTCACTCATCGCCCTCGATATCCCAGCCATGCAGCAGCACTCCCTTCCACGTGAGCCCACGCCGGTCTTTCTCGGCTTCTAACCACTCGGCTTGTTCGTCGTCGAGCTCGATGTGAACGTTCTTCGGCATACATGAGACATAGTAATTCGATAGACTAAAGTATGCCGGTCGCATAGCGTAGAGTAGGCACTGATTGACTATTCCGAAAGGAATGGTCCGGGGTTGAGGCCCCGAACCGGTGCCGGAGTGAACCAGCATGTCGACGAACGCATCCAGCGGGCAAGAATCCGGCGGTCGAACCGATCCACAACCAGCGCATCGTAACGGGCTCGCGGCAGCGGCCGACGAGAAGACGCTCAAGCGCGCACGGTGGGAGCACCTACGCCTCGCACCTGTCGCCGGCGCGCAGCGCGTGAACGTCTGTAACGTCTCGTACGGCGTCCAGGCGAAGAACGACCACACGTACACCGTGACGGTCGAACGCGGCGAGCCGACCGATTGCACCTGTTCTGCGGCGACGTACCAGTCCGGGCCGTGCAAACACGCGGTGGCCGTCGCCGGCGATCGAGAGGTGATCGACGAGGCGATGGGGGCGACCGAAGGGAGCGAACGGAATGAGATCGCCACGGACGGCGGGCGCGTCGGGGACGAGACCTGCGCAGACTGTGGTCTCCCGCTCGACGAGGCACACAAGCAGCCGGCCGGGTACACCCGCGTCCTCCTCGACGGTGGGGAGATATGCGGCGCGTGCGCGGACATCCGATACGGCTACTCACGAGTCGACGGCCGACTCACGCTCGACGAACTCGAAGAACGCGCAGCCGAACCAGTGATTGAGCCGGAGGTGCGCGGATGAACCTTGATACCTGCGCCGACTGTGGCGGTCCGCTTGAACTCAGCGAGGTCTCGGCTGGTGAGTCGACGGCCTTCGAACTCTACGAGTGCGGTGACTGTGGCGGTACCGGTACCTACGTTAACGAGTTCGGCGTTCCGGGTGGCGGCGTCACGACCTCGGGAGTGGTCGGCCGATGACCGACGACGTCGCACCGATCCGGATCGCGGAGTGTGACGACGGCGCGGAGATCCTCTACGACACCGAGGAGAGCGACGGAGAGGTGGTCGCGCGTGCTACCGTGATCGGCCACTCGACCTGTTACCAGCGTGGGCGCGAGCAGTCACGGTGGGTCGTCGATCGCACCGGACGCGAGCCGTCGGACTACTCGCTCGCGGTGTGGGAGGACGGCGTCGTCTCGGCCGTGCGGAGCGTCCCCTACAGCGGCCAGCGCTACTACTCGACCGAGGACCGCCGCAACCGGCCGGACAAGAACTCACGCTATCGGCTGGACATCGAGGAGGTCCTTGCGGAGTACATCGAGCGGGGTGAACCCGGGGTTAGCGTCGACGAACTCCGGGCGCGTGTGTTGTCGGTGCTCCGAAGCGACGACGTCGCCACGAACGCGAACGGCGAGATCGATCTCCTGGCGGATGAAGGGCGAGGCCACGAGCGGAGTGAGCGCCAGCTCGACACGTTCGGTGAGTGAACAGTGAGACCACCTGCGAGCACTGTGGCCGCCGGTTCGATCCCGCCGAGACCCGCGGGACGTTCGACGGGTCGCGGGCGCGCTACCGGTGTCCACACTGCTCGCACTGGACGAGCGGACCACTACCGCCGTTTGGCGAGCGTTGATTCTCATGCGCTCGCGTTTTCGGAACGGCGTGCTCGTCGACACGACGCTCGCCGTCGTGACCGACGACACGCCACGAAAGCGACCATGTCGACCGAACCCGACGCGGGTGAAACCGCGAACGACGACGAAGCACCGACCGCCGAACAGACCGAGACCGTCGAGGTCGAACTCCCGCCGGCCGACATCGAACGGATTGAGTTGGAGATCGAGCAGAACAGCGACGCGTCGCACGCCTCGGAGACCGTCGAGGAGTGGATCGCAAAGCGGGTCCACCTCGCGTTCGCCCGGATCGATACCGACGCCGAATACCACACTGCGAGCCCGGAAGTCGACGTCCCGCCGCTGGTTGCCGAACGCGCACGGCTCGAATACGAAAGCGCACGGCAGCGTGGGAAAGACCCCGATCTCGACGAGATCCTGTTCAACACCATGATGATCGACCCGGAGTGGTACGTCGACGGCGAAGCGCTCGGAACCGACGTCGCCGAAGATTAGAGCGGCCGCGGCTTCTTTTCGGATTCGAACCTCCCTCTCGCAGCCCCTCAGAGAGCTACCCGGAGTTTATGATCGATGAGACGATCCTCACTATCATGTTTGGCAGGATCGTGAGCCTGTTCCGATCTGGACAGGACGTCCCGGATTTGATAGAGGTCCTCGATCTCCGAGGGTGGTACCTGAGTCTATCTGATGAGCAACGACAGAAGCTCTACGATTACAGCACTTCGTTCGGGACAGGTGGCGATACTAATCAGCTTGAGCGCGATG
>NZ_BAFM01000036.1 GCF_000334895.1 Halococcus agarilyticus
GGTTCGTCTGAAACGCCTGATACTCGGCGATTCGTTCCGTCGTCTCGCGGCTTCAACCCCCACGAGGGTTCGTCTGAAACGCTTAAGCAACGAGCAGACGTACAACTGACCAACTTCGGCTTCAACCCCACGAGGGTTCGTCTGAAACCTGACCACTGGCACGGCAAGATCCACCGCCACCCGCTGCTTCAACCCCACGAGGGTTCGTCTGAAACTCGTTTGACCGAGCGATCCACCCACGATTCGATTGGGCTTCAACCCCACGAGGGTTCGTCTGAAACCATGTCCGGTTCGCCGGACATACGTGTGCTATCCCCCAGCTACGTCATAGTGTTTTCGTCGATGTTCGATACACGCTGTACCCCACCAGGTCGATGGAAAACGCTCGGCTGGCGACGTCATCCTCCACGTTCATCGATCACGCTGCAGCAACCGCCAGCGGTGGCTCGAAGCACCTCGGTACAGCGCAGAATCCCCGAGAGAGGACTCCGAACGCCGGTCACTTCGCTTCGTTCCCTTTCATCGACTCGCTTCGCTCGTCGATGATCGGGTTCGTCGCGTCTCCCAAGCACTTCTCTCGGTGCTGTCGCTCACACGAGGTTCGTGGCATTCGCGAGAAGTGCCCGGGGAGGGCTCCGAACCCTCGATCTCCGCATGTCCCAGGTTCGAGGCGGCGGCCTCGAAGGGAGCTGCGCCCGTCTCGAAACCCTATGAGTGCGGCGCTATGTCCAGCTAAGCCACCCGGGCTGGTCGTTCGTATTCGACTCGGCGGGATTAAGCTTCCCATTTCGTCCGGCAGTCTTATGCCGGGCGGTGGCACAGTCGGGACATGGACGTTCCCGGGATCGTCCGCGATCGCGTCGCCGACGAGTCGCGGCTGACCAGCGTGAGCATCGGGAACGACGACCGGGTGTACGTCACGCCGTCGCGGACCCTGGTCTATCACTCCGCGGGGCTGTTCAGCAGCGAGTCCGTCGAGGAGTTCCCCCACGACGCCGCACGGTTCGACGTCTCGGCCGGCCGGCGCGAGGCCTCCTTCGCCTTCGAGTACGACGACGGCGTCGAGGGGTTTTCGATCCCCCGCGACCGGATCGAGACCGTCCTGCCGCCGGTGATCGCGGGCGTGCTCCGGGCCACCGGGCTGATCGACGACGACGAATCGATCGTCGAGAGCTACCGGTTCGGCGAGCGGACGCTGGTGGTCACCGACCGGCGGCTGCTCACGTCGGTCGGCGAGGCGGTCTGGGATCGCGACTACGAGAGCTACGCCTACGAGGACGTCACCGACGTCGGGTTCGAGGCGGGCACGCTGCTCGTCACGGTCGGCGGGCAGCAGCGGCGGCTCGACCTGTCCGGAGAGGGGGATCGAGAGGCCTTCGATACTGTGGAGGACACGCTGCTCGCGTTCCACGACGTCGACACCGTCGAGGCGATCGACTCACGAACCACGGGCCAGTTCTACCCCCATCCATCGACGAACGACGACGGAGGGGCGGCAAACGAGACAGCGACGAGCAACGAGGCGACCTCCCAGCCATCGAACCACGACGCTCCCGACCCCGATCGAACGGGGTCTCCCGCGACTGATGTTCGGGAGGCCGAACCCGGCACGAACACGGAACGATCGTCGTCTCACGCCACCACGCAGCCGACCGGCGGTGACACCCAGTCGACCGACGACAGCACCCGGTCGGCCGACGACGCCCAACCAGCCGACACCGACAGCAAGTCCCCGAACGCTCTCTCGGAACCAGGCGACGCGTCGACCGAACCAGCCGTCGGAATCGACGACGCCGCGGCCGATCGCCCGCCGGAGACCGCGCTGTCGGACGACACAGCCGACGCCGCCGCGGTCGTCGACGAACTCGCCGAGCTCCGCGAGGCGGTCGATCGCCAGACCGAGCTCATGGAACGTCAGCAGGCGACGCTCGAACGCCTCGCCGACGAACTCACCGACGATCGGTGACCGCGGGGCGACGATCGAGGGCGTGACTCAGCGCCGGCCGATGACCTTCTCGACACACGACGAGCCGAACGGACCGTGTTCGCCGGCGTCGAGGCGGAGGAAGTGACCCGTCGAGATCCCCGCCCCGCACCGCCGACAGGTGAACTCGCCCTCCCTCGTGACGACGTCGCGCCCGAAGCGAACGAACTCGCCGGACAGCACCCGCACGAGCCCGTCCTCGCGCTCGATCACGCCGCGGAGCTCGGCGGTGTCGAGGATCTCACGGGTCGTGTGGGGATCGTCGGTCACGGTTTCGAGCCGGTCGATCGCGGTCGCGAGATCGATCTCCCCGTCCTCGAGCGTCGCGAGGAGTTCGACCCCGAGTTCGACCGGGTCGGCATCGCTCACGCGAGCGCTCGGTCGGGCGGCGTGGTAAGTATTGCGCGACCGGTCCGCCTCCGTTGCGACGACTCCCGCAGGCACGGTCCGAAACCGCAACGAGTTTGCGGGCTCCCCACTGCGACCGCTCGTGCAGCGCGCTCGTCGGCGGTTGCTGGGGATCGCGATCGTCGTCGTGGCGGTGGCGCTCGCCGCGCTCACGCTGTCTCCCGATCGAGTGCTCGCGCGGCTCGCCGCGCTCCGTACCAGGCCGGCGGCGTTCGCGGCGGTCGTGGCGGCGCTCTATCTCGTCCGACCGCTCGTCGCGTGGCCGCTGAGTCTCTGTTCGGCGGTCGTCGGCTACGGCTACGGCCTCGTCGGCCTCCCGTTCGCGCTCGTCGGCGTCTGCGCCACCTGTCTCCCGCCGTACTTCCTCGGTCGCTACGCCGGCAGCGACGCTGACACCGAGAGCGGCGTTCTCGGACGGCTGAGCGGGTCGGGCGAGCGGTTCTTCGAGCGGACGGGCGGGGTTCGCGGGGTGGCCGCTGCACGGCTCGCACCGCTGCCCGCCGACCCGGTGTCGGTCGGCGCGGGCCTCTCCGGGGTCGGTCTTCGGGCGTATCTCCTCGGAACGCTGCTCGGCGAGATCCCGTGGACGATCGCCGCGGTGCTCGCGGGACGGTCGCTCGACCGGCTCGCGACCGCGGGCCTCGCCGGAGCGAGCGTCGAACTCGCGGTTGTGGCGGGCGTGATCGCACTCCTCGTGCTCGCCGGGCCGACCTACGAGTTCCTCCGTGAACGGTGGCCTCACCAGAACGTGTCCGAGCAGTCGTAGACCACGCCGTGGCGCGGGCAGACGTACTTGCAGTGGCGACGCTCCATCGCCGCCCCACAGGCCGGGCACGGCCGCCCCGCTCCGTTCACGTCTTCGCCGTCCGCACTCACGATCTCGTTCCGGTTCGCGGTGCTCTCCCCGTCGGCCTCGTTTCGCTCTCCGCCATCGCCCGACTCGCTCGCGCCAGCCATGTTTCATCCGACTGCTGGCGCGGGGTTGAACCTTCCGCCGGACCGATGTTCGACGGAGGGACGCGGGAGTTTCGAGAGATTTGGGTGGGAGTCCGGGCAACGCTCTTTCCCGTCGGACCCTTGGCTCGGCACATGGCCAGGAACGTCTTCGAGGAGTCGGTCGGGGCGGCGCTCGTCACGGCGGCACTCGCTGGGATCGCGGGCGTCGCGGGATCGTACGCGCTCGCGGGGTTCACGCCCGCCTTCCTCGCGTCGCCGATCACCTCGTTTCTGACGGCGGTGATGCCGAGCGCGGTGCTCCAGTTCGCGATCGTCACGCTCACCGACGTCGGCCAGGCGTTCGGGATCGAGCATCTCGGCCAGCAGGCCAACCTGTTGCTCGCGCTCACGCTCGGTGCGGGGCTGCTCGGCGCGCTGGCCCTCGCGGCGCTCGCGACCGGCTACCGACTCGACAGCCAGGCCGCCGCGGTGAGTCTCGCAGGGCTCGGCGCGTGGCTCGCGACCGCCGTGCTGACGGGCGCGCCGATCCCCTCGCTCGGGGCCGGCGTCGGGAGCGCGGTCGTCGTCGGCGTCGCCACCGCCGTGCTCGTGACAGCCGACGACGGCACCGCCGAATCGGGGATCTCGCGCGGCCGGCGGACGATGCTCGGGAGCCTCGCGAGCGCGCTCGGGGTCGGCATTCTCGGATACGTGCTCGGGAGTCGCAACGCCGGAGCCTCGGCACAGGAGGCGTCGCTTTCGAGCGTCACCAACGGCTCAAGCGATGCGAACGGAACGGGCGGCGCGGGTAGCGAAACCGGCAACGACACGAACGGTGGTGGATCGGGCGCTGCCGAAGAGGGCAACAGCAGTGCCAACGCCCAAGATCGATCGGTCGACGATCTCCTCGCCGACGCCGAGGCGGCGTCGTTCGCGATCGAGGGGCTCGAAGGGCTCGTCAGCGGCGACGATTTCTACCAAGTCGACACCGCGAACCCCAACCCGGACGTGAACAAGGACGACTGGACGCTCTCGATCACGGGCGCTGTCGGGGGCGAGCAGACGTTCGACTACGACGAGATCACGTCGATGGGTTCGGAGAATCGGTTCATGACGCTACGGTGTGTCAGCGACCCACGCAACGGGAAGAAGATGGACAACGCGCTCTGGACCGGCGTTCCGATGGAGCGCGTGCTCGACGGCGTGGACCTCCAGGGGAAGTTCGTGATGGCTCGGTCGGTCGACGGCTACTACGAGGAGTTCCCGGTCGAGGCGCTTCGTACGGGATTCCTCGCCTACGGGATGGACGGCGAGGTGCTCCCACGCGCTCACGGCTACCCCGTGCGCGCGCTGATCCCCGGCCACTGGGGCGAGATCAACGTCAAGTGGATCGACGAGCTCGAGATCCTCGATCGCCCGGCGAAGGGGTTCTGGGAGAAGAAGGGCTGGAAAGGTACTGGCCCAGTGCACACGGTCGCGAAGCTCCACGCGACGAACCGTGCGGACGGGCGGGTCACGGTCGCCGGCCACGCGAACGCCGGGGTTCAGGGAATCGAACGCGTCGAGGTCTCGACCGACGGTGGGAACTCGTGGAACGAGGCCGAACTCTCCCCGGTCCTGACGCCGAACCTCGGTGGCGACGTCTGGCGGCAGTGGCGGTACGACTACGACGCGCCCGGCGAGCAACACGAGGTCGTCGTCCGCGCGGTCGACGGTACTGGAACCCTCCAGCCGAAGAAGGAAACCGGACGGTTCCCGAGCGGTTCGATGGGCTGGGTCTCGAAGACGATCGAACAGTAGTCGATTCGCCCGAACTGCTTCGGAGCGATTCCTCGCGTCAGTTCAGCACTCCGACCAGCCGCACGATTCGCATGTCTTGCAGCCCTCGGAGTAGTACAGCGACAGCGAGCCACACGAGGGACACTCGGGGCTCTCGCCGCTGTCGATCATCGCCTGCACGTCGCCCGTCGAACGGTCAGTGCCGGCGTCGGTTCCCGGCCCACCGGGCGCGTCGGCCCGCGTGCCGCCGTCGGGTTCGGTCGTCCCACTCTCGGTTTCCTCGCTTGCGATCTCGTCGAGGTTGCGCTGCTGGGGGTAGGTCTTCTCGATCTCGCCGTCGAGATACCGCCGCATCGCGGTGCCGATGGCGTCAGGAATCGACTGGATCTGCTCGCCCTTGTCCCACGCCACCTTCGGGCTCCGGGTGCCGTCGAGTTCGTCGACGATCTCGTCGGGATCGACGCCCGATCGGAGTGCGGTCGAGATGACCTTCGCCAGCGCCTCGGTGAAGGAGTTCGTGAACCCGCCCGAGTGGCCGATGTTGGCGAACAGTTCGAACGGTCGCCCCTGGTCGTCCTCGTTGATGTTGACGTAGAGCTTGCCGTACCCGGTGTCGACGCGCTGGGTCACGCCGTGGAGCACGTCGGGCCGGGGCTGTTTCGCGGCGTAGACCGGCTCGGTGTCGACCACCGACGCGAGATCGGCGTCGAGCGCCGCACGGACGTCCTCGTTGTCGAGGAAGCCCTCGATCCCGCCGAACACCTCCTCGATCTGCTCGACGAGGACCGCCGCAGCCTCGCCCTCGTCGGCGAACTCGGCGTTGTCCGCCCGGGTCGTGAGGACCTGCTTCGAGCGCGTGCCGTCCCGGTAGACCGTGACGCCCTTCCCGCCGTTGTCGTAGATGTAGCGGTACACCTCGTCCATGTCCTCCTTCGACGCGCTGTTCGGGAAGTTGCAGGTCTTCGAGATCGCCGAATCGACGCCCGCCTGGCACGCCACCTGGACGCCCGCGTGCTCGATGCCCGAGAGATCGGAGGTGACGACGAACAGCTCGCCGATGGCGTCGGGCACGCTGTCGAGCCCCTCGACGCCGTCGAACTCGTTGCCACCCATCTGCTCTTGGGCCTCTCGCTTCACGGCGTCGACGTCGATATCGTTGGCCTCCAACACCCGGAGGAAGTAGTCGTCGAACTCCACCAGCATCTCGTCGCCCTGAACGTCGTCGGAGACGTTCTTGTAGTAGGCGACATTATAAATGGGCTCACAGCCGCCGGTGGTGTTGCCGACCATCGAGGTCGTGCCGGTGGGGGCGATGGTCGTCGTGTTGTGGTTCCGGATCGGGAACCCCTCTTCCCAGTCGTCGGCCGACTCGCCGGTCTGGGCCTCGAACCACTCGCGGTACGCGGTGGGGTCGGCGTACTTCGAGTTCTCCCAGTCCTCGAAGCTCCCGCGCTGTTCGGCGAGTTCGTGGGAGGCGTGCTTCGAGCCGTGGTTGATCCGACGCATGAGCTGGCGCGCGATCTCGTTGCCCTCCTCGGAGCCGTAGCGCACGCCCAACTGGATGTATAGCTGGGCGAGCCCCATGATCCCGAGCCCGATCTTGCGCATTTCTCGAACTTTCTGCTCGATCTTTTCGACCGGGAAGTCGCTCATCGTGACGACGTTTTCGAGGAACCGAGTGCCGAGTTCGATCCGACGGTCGAACGCCTCGGTGTCGATAGCTTCCTCCAGATAGGCTTCGATCGCCGCATCCTGGGTGTCGTACTCGTCGGCGTGCTCGTCGGACCAGACCCGCCAGTCCGGCGCATCGCTCGCGGCGAGCGTCGAGAGATTGATGTGCCCGAGATTACAGGCTTCGTACTCCTCCAACGGCTGCTCGCCACAGGGATTTGTAGCTAAAATTTCATGTTCTGGGTGCTCCTCGACGTCGAAGGAGTGTTCCTTGTTCACGCGTTCGAGGTAGATCACGCCGGGCTCGCCGTTCTGGTAGGCCCCGTCGACGATGTGTTCCCAGAGATCGGCCGCGGGGATCGAGAGCTCCTCGCCGACCTCGACGTGCTCGCCGAGGCCGTAGCAGTCGTAGAGCTCCTTGGTCTCGGCGGTGGCGATGTGCGGCTCTTCGGTCCGGGGATTGGTGAACGTGAACTCGCCGCCCTCTTCGAGTGCGTCCATGAAGTCGTCGGTCACGCCCACCGAGATGTTGAAGTTCGAGAGATGCCCTTCGACGGCGTTTCGAAGGTGCTCCGGGACCCTGCCCTCGTCGTCGATGAGCTCGCGGGCCTCCTCCAGCGCGTCGACGAACTGGGTGTGGGTGAAGTCGTCGGGGTCGTTCAGCCGGAGCGAGTGCGCGAGCGAGACATCCTTGTTCTTCGCGTGGATGAACTGGATGACGTCGGGGTGGCTGACGCGCATCACGCCCATCTGGGCTCCACGACGTGCGCCGCCCTGGGCGATCGTCTCGCACATCTGGTCGTACGTGCGCATGAACGTGATCGGCCCCGAGGCGATCCCGCCCGTGGACCCCACGGCGTCGCCGTACGGCCGTAGTTTCCAGAACGCGTAGCCCATGCCGCCGCCGGACTGGAACACCTGCGCGGCCTCCTTCGCGGTCTCGTGGATGTCGTCGATGTCGTCGCCCGGCGAGTCGACGAAACACGCCGAGAGCTGCTGGAGTTCGTCGCCCGCGTTCATCAGCGTCGGCGAGTTCGGCATGAAGGAGAGCTCCTCCATCGAGTTCTGGAACGCGTCGGCGGTCTCCGCGACGTGCTCGCGGATCTCGTCGGGGAGGTCGGGAACCACGGTTTCGTAGGCGAACTTGTTGACGTTGTACGCCGAGAGGGTGGTTTCGGCGTCGTCCTCGGCGGTGGTGCCCTTCCCGAACACCTCGCTCGCGAGATCGTCACGCCGTGGGTGGTCGGGTTTCAGCTGCTCGGGCGTCACGGTGATCTCGGTGTCCTGGCGTTCGGCCTCGAACACCGCCTCCGCGAGTGCGACGTTGCGCGCCACGCGTACGAAGAGGTCTTCCTGGGTCTCGACGAGTTCGCCGTCGGAATCCTTTCGGAGGTAGCGCGCGGGCAGGATGTTGTCGTAGGCGTTCGCGGTCAGGCGCTCTTCGAGGGTATCGCCATCGGTGCGCTTCACCGGCAGCGTGACCTCGTCGGCCGAGCCCGCGCGACTCACGCGGCCGCCTCCCGGCCGGGAACAGTCGTTCGACAGGCGATACGCGGGTCGTGAGAGGGGGGTGTACCAGTCATTTGTAGCGGCGATCTCCTACCGAAGCGAGGGTCATCAACGCTTCGGCATCGGTCTTCGGTCGACGTCGTTTCGCTCCGGATCGCTGGCGTGATGGCTGTTCGTGGGAGTCTGACGAGACACGCCGAGTTACGGTACTGACGTGCGTTTCGGAGCCATATAACGGTAGGTAGACCGGAGTGAAAGTAGTTGTCGTCTCGATCGAATCACGGGAGGGGACGCGGAAATCCACGCGAAGCGAGAGGGGGTTTTCGTCTGGAACCGTCCACGCGGGTTCAATCGTCGACGACTGCGTACTCGACGTCGCTCTCGATCCCGTCGAGGAAGTTCCGGATCACGTCGTGACCGACACCAGTCAGAACGCTTTCGGGATGGAACTGGACGCACTCGATCGGGTGGTCGCGGTGGCGCACGCCCATCACGAGGTCGTCGTCGGTGCGTGCGGTCACGGCAAAGCAGTCGGGGATCTCAGTGGCGACGAGGGAGTGGTACCGGCCGGCACGAAAGCCCTGCTCCAGCCCCGTGAAGACGCCCCGGCCGTCGTGATCGACGGCGAACGCCTTGCCGTGGACGGGTTCGGGCGCGCGCCCGACCGCCCCGCCATAGGCGTACACCGCCGCTTCGAGCCCGAGACAGACACCGAGCGTCGGAATCTTCCGACTTACCTCGCGGAGCACGTCGAGCGTGACGCCCACGTCGCGGTCGTTTGCGGGATGGCCGGGCCCGGGGCTGATCACGATCGCGTCCGGGTCGACGGCGCGGACGTCCGCGAGCGAGGCGGTGTTCCGAACGACCTCGGTTTCGGCGTACTCGCTCACGTACTCCACGAGATTGTAGGTGAACGAGTCGAAGTTGTCGATGAACAGTACCCGTGGACGATCGGTGTCGTCGGTCGGACAGCCCGTCTCACGGGAGCGATCAGTGGGCTCGTTCACCGACTCACCTCCGGCGGTGGCGTCACGTCCGCAGGCTGCTCGATCCGATCGAGTGCGGCGATCACACCGTCCATCTTGCGCTCGGTCTCCTCGTACTCGCTCGCGGGGTCGGAGTCGGCGACGACGCCCGCCCCCGCCCGCACGGTGATCCGGTCAGTCGTGGCTCCCTCGCCGACCCCGCCTTCGTCCGGTGCGTGATCGATCAGCGCGGTGCGGATCACGATCGCGACGTCGGCGTCGCCGTCCCACGAGAAGTAGCCGACGCCGCCGCCGTAGAGACCTCGAGGACTGGTTTCGAGGGCGTCGATGATCTCCATCGCTCGGATCTTCGGCGCGCCGGAGAGCGTCCCCATCGGGAACGCCGCGCGTGTCGCGTCGAACGCGTCAGCATCCGCAGCGAGCCGCCCTGTGACGGTCGATTCGATGTGCTGCACATGGGAATATTTGAGGACGGTCATGAACTCCCCGACACGCACCGAGCCTGGTTCGCTCACTCGACGGACGTCGTTGCGCGCGAGATCGACCAGCATGGTGTGTTCGGCGCGTTCCTTCTCGTCGGCGAGTAGCTCCCCGGCGAGTCGGCGGTCTTCGACTGGACTCGCTCCCCGTGGGCAGGTACCGGCGAGCGGGTTCGAGACGACTTCGTTCCCACGAACGGAAACTAGGGTTTCGGGGCTCGCGCCCACCACCGATCGATCGCCATATTCGAGGAGATACATGTACGGCGAAGGATTGATGTCTCGGAGTGCGGCGTACAGCCCGCGCGGGTCGATCTCGCCGACGAGTTCGCGAGCGCGCGAGAGCACCACCTGGTAACTGTCGCCATCGAGGACGTGCTCTTTTCCGCGCTCCACCGCCGCCTCGTACGCCTCGCGCGACTCCGCAGTTTCCTGCTCGCGGACGAACCCATCCGGATCAACGGTCGCATCGGTGAGGGCCTCGCGGACCCGCTGGGCTTCGCGCACGAGGGCGTCGTAGACCGCGCCCGCATCGTCGCCCGGCCGGACAAGTGGGGTACACACCAGCGACACCGCATCGGCAGCGTGATCGAACGCGAGCGTCTTCGTGGTCAGCACGAACTGCGCGTCGGGAACCTGCGAGTCGGGCCGGTCGACGCCCACCTCGTCGAGATGGAGGTCGTACACCGCGTCGTAGGCCAGGAAGCCGACGAGCCCGCCGTCGAGTTGCTGGCGGTCGGTCGCGGGGAAGTTCACGCGCTCGACGCCCGGTAGCGAACCCCGAAGTCGGTCGAGTACGTCACCCTCGCCGGGGTCGACGAGGTCCGCGTACCGCGAGTCGAACACGTCCACGTCGGTTCCGTCGGGGTCGAGCGTGACGGCGGCCGCCGGATCGTAGCCGACGAACGAGTAGCGCGCGTGGCGTTCCTCGCTCGCGGGTGCGAACGCGCCGTCGGGGTCGCTCGATGCGAGCTTCTCGCCGCTCTCCAAGAGGAAGGTGTGCGCTGCACCCGACGCGTCGGCGAGCGCCGCGTACGCCGCCAGCGGCTCGACGTCGACATCGAGATCGACCGTCGTCCGAACGACCGCCGGTCGGTCGGCGTCCTCGGCGAGAGCGACGAACTCCTCGCGGTCGAGAGACGGCTCCGTCTCGCTCATGTCGTCACCGTTCGTGGCGCTGTCGCGCGCTCGACGAACTGCTGGACCGCTGTGTGGTCTTTCACGCCCCCGCTCCGCTCTGTGCCGCTCGAAACGTCCACGCCGAAGGAATCGACCGTTCGGACCGCTTCGGTAACGTTCTCGGGCGTGAGGCCACCCGCAAGCAACACCGGCACGTCGAGGTCGGCGACGACCGCCCGGGCACGATCCCAGTCGTGGGTTTCGCCCGTCCCGCCGGCCCCCTGTTCGTCGGTCGAGTCGAGCACGAGTGCGTCCGCGACGTTCGCGTACTGGTCGAGGTCGTCGTCGGCCGCGTCGACGCCGGCCAGCACCGATCCCTCGAAACGGTCGGCGAGCGCCGCGAGCTCGTCGGGCGAGTAGTCATGAACCTGAATCGCGTCGGGATCGACTCGCTCGGCGAGTTCGACTCCTTCCGCAGGCGTTTCGGGCATCGTGACGAGCACGCTCGTGATCCCTTCCGGAACGCGTTCGACGAGCGCGGCGGCGCGGTCGGGCGCGAGTTCGCGCGGCGTCTCGATCGGCACGCCACAGACGAACCCCACCATGTCCGCGCCGGCGTCGATGGCGGCGTCGAGATCGGCCTCGCGGGTCAGCCCGCAGATCTTCACACGGGTCATGCGGTCTCGCCCGCGATCGCCTCGTCGGCGGTTCGAAGCGCGGCGAGCTTTTCGGCCGCGTGCCCCGCGTCGATGGCCTCACGGGCGCGCTCGACGCCCGCCGCGAGCGAGTCGGCAGCGCCCGCGACGTAGATCGCCGCGCCGGCGTTCGCGAGTACGATGTCGCGCTTCGCGCCCGCGATCTCGCCGGTGACGATCCCTTCGAGGTCGCGGGCGTTCGCGGCTGGCGTGCCACCGGCGACCCCACCGAGTTCGTGGGTCGCGAGACCGAGGTCTTCAGGTGAGAGCGTGTACTCCTCGATCTCCTCACCCTGGACCTCGGCGACCGTGGTCCCGTCGTGGACGCAGATCTCGTCCATCCCGCCACCGTGGACCACGAGTGCGCGTTCGACGTCCAACTGCGCGAGCGCGCGGGCGAGCACCGGGACGAGGTCGGGGTCGTAGACGCCGACGACCTGGGCGTCCGCGCCCGCCGGGTTCGTGAGCGGCCCGAGCACGTTGAAGATCGTCCGCATCCCGAGCTCCCGGCGCGGGCCGATGACCGCCTTCATCGCAGGGTGGAACACCGGCGCGAGCATGAACCCGATCCCGCGCTTCTCGATCGAGCGCTCGACCTCGGGTGGTTCGGCGTCGATCGTCACTCCGAGCTCGTCGAATACGTCGGCGCTGCCCGACGACGACGACACCGAGTAGTTGCCGTGCTTGGCGACGTTGACGCCCGCACCCGCAGCGACGACCGCGCTCGTCGTCGAGACGTTGATCGTGTCGTGGGCGTCGCCACCCGTCCCGCAGGTGTCGACCACGGGCCGACAGTCGGGGTCGATCGTCCTGGCGGCTCCGCGCATCCCCGCCGCGAAGCCCGCGATCTCGGTTTCGGTCTCGCCCTTCGCGCGGAGCGCCGCGAGCAGCGCACCGATCTGTGCCGCGGTCGCGCCCTCGAACACCGCCGTGCTCGCCGCACGCGCGTCCGCGAGCGAGAGGTCCTCGCCGTCGGTCACGCGCTCGATGTACTCTTGCATTGTGGATCTCCGATGTACGACTTCGCGTTGTAATGGACAACATCGTACATCGTCATAAACCTATCGTCCCCGAGCGGGGCGACGACCGCGCGGCGCACGTTCCGAAACGTTCAATTGTATCGATGGTCGATGTCGGTGTACGCACTCGGCGGGTTCGTGGTCTAGGCTGGTTATGACACCTCCTTGACATGGAGGAGGCCGGCGGTTCAAATCCGCCCGAACCCACTCTGAAAACAAGTGATGCCGGTTGATCGTACCGGCGCGTTGTCTGGCGATTTCCGCCAAACACAGTTACCTTCGGCAACAGGTTGACTGGCGTTTTCACGTGCACCCTTCGCCTTCATACGATTCCATATAGGTTGACGTGCTACTATCGGTTAACTCTGTTGGTGAATCGGGTTATTGAGGCTCAATACACTCATATTCAGCGTAATTGGGTTTGGTTTTGGGCGCACCACGATCGTATTCCGCTGGATGAGCACCAACCCAGATACTGTATCATACAAAGTCCGGTTATAGTGGTCGTCAGCATTACCTATTTAACTCAACTCTGTCATCAGCCCCATATAGTGAATACAGTGGTACTCGTCTGCGTTGACTGCATAACCAACTGGCTTCAACAGTGGAGTCAGACGATTACTGGATTCGGTTCGGTCCTCGTCTCTCTTCTATTGGTAATCCTCTACTATCGTCAACAACAGGAACTGGCCGCGAACCACAAAGGTCTACTTGAGGTAACGAGTGCCGACTGGAATCGGAATGAGTTGACAGCAGAGATCTCGAACTACGGAAACGGGACGGTGAGCAGCATATATCTACAGACACTCGTCTACACCGAATCCGGAGAACATCGAAAATACACCCTCAGAAATCACCTGATGAAACGCCAGGACAAACAAGGTGAGTGGGCCAACGCTATCCAGTCCGAAGAGGAAGACATTCCGTTCAAAGGGAAGTCAAAAATTGGAACATTAAAACCAGGTCCGCCACCAGAAGGTTGGTATGGCATAACATTCGGACTCTTCATGCGACAGATGAAAGCCCAGAACGTTGGCAGTGTAAAGTACGTTCACCAAATCAAAGGCTTCGAGCTATCAGGAAATCGATGTCTGGCTAATGTTAGTCCAATGATAACAGAGATTGACGCCCAGAACTTCGGTCCGAATAATTCAATAGAGAATCCACCATCAGCAAGAATCGTATCTAATGATGATACGTTCATCAGTTATACCCATCCCTCAAGAACTCGTAGATTCAAAGGCTGGATCTATCACCGTGGTATTGAGTTGATCAACTGGCTACTCTTCTTCTATTCCGTGGGTCCTCGACCACAGGATCTCTCCGGAAGAAAGTACGTCAAGCGGGTCATTCTCTGGAGAACGATCGGATACTATTTCGAGAAATCATTGCAACGGGTCAAACGGATCATACCGATCGGCAAATCTGGATAACCGTCAGAGTACGTCCACGCCGGACTCCTCGCCACCACCGAGATCCGGTGCCTCCGATCCCACGATTTCGCCTCGATCGTTGCCTCCGTCTGTGGCTATCTGGCTGGTTCTGGCAGCAGAGGCACTATGCAGGACAAGAGGCGACTGTTCGACTGAGATTTGGTGTTTGCAGTGCGCCCCTCGATGAACAGCGTGTCCGCATGAACAACCCACTGCTTCACCATCTCGAACCTCTACGCTGTACGTGTGGTTCGCGTCGTCGTTATGACTCCGGTTGCAGACGTTGACGTACCCGTTTGAGCACACCGTGTGCTCCATACGCTCGAACTGAGCGCGCTTTTCATCAACCGATTCACCGTCAGATACATCCGTACCGTTGTCGTTCTGGGACATGCTGTCTCACCTGGCAGCACTGAGGGCCGCGTTGGCGCGCGGTCCTCGTTTCCTGGAGGACGAATGCCCTCAGTGCCTACTCTATGCAACAACTGGTATCCATATAAACATATTTGGTAACTACATGTAATTACCTACGTTTTGTACTCTGCTGAACAGAGCCAGGACAAGACAATCAGGCCATGCAGAGGCTGTTCAGGATCTTTCCCTCCACGGGTATTCCCTGTAACGCTCAGTATCCGTTTCGACGCTTTCTTCTGCCCATTCAATAGCATCTGCCAGTACCTCCAGTGGTGAAACGTCAAACTCAAACACCTTCATGAAATTCACCTCTTCTGGTTCCATACTCATCATAAAACTTGCTCCAACTTCATCAGGGCGAAGGATAGCTGTTGTCACACCAATACTTCGCAAGAGTTCAAACTCATTGTTGTGACCGCTCGATTCCCGGTCTACCATTATACAAAATCTCGAAGCTGCTGTCCAGATGACTACCTTATGTCTCATTGAGGTGTGTGGCGTTGCTGCCATGTCTTCAATGAGGTTAGTGTCGTATCCCTGCGCATCGATGAAATCTTGTACTTGTTTTAGCTCATCTTTCAACGATTTGGCAATCGTATTTGGGTTCGTGTCTGTTTCATATCCTCCCAGCACCACCACAGATTTGTCAGACATAGCTACTACCTTTTCGTGTCGGTCCTTGTGCTTCTGGTGGTAATCTCCCAGAGAGCTATTGTGGATGTTAGTGAGATAGTCACAAGTGTTCTCAACCATTCGATCATACAGATAGTCACGAGTGAAGTACACGTCGTCCAAATACAGTAAATAAGGGACAAGACGAGTTTGTTGTACTACCCCATCCTCCTCAAGGATAAATGCCATATCAGCGACTGCTATAGGAACGTGCCAAAAT
>NZ_BAFM01000037.1 GCF_000334895.1 Halococcus agarilyticus
AGAGAGGGATCCCGAAGGACGAAGTTCGCGCAAGGATGACCATGACCACCACCCCGAGATAGCAGATGGTGGCCAGAGATCTGCTTGTCCGCTTCGAAATGGAGCGTATTGTTGAGGGAGTTCGAACGAACCAAGCCAGAAACGTGCCGACTGCAAGTGTTCCAATTACGTAAGTTGGAAGTCGTTTGTCCGCCCATATTGCTAGCAGCGTAAGAACTGAGAAAAATATGACAGCGATTACTTCAGGAATTTGTGAGAGGGACAGGCGGCTTTCGAACTCCCGCATTACCCATGATGCAATAGACAGCCAGATAACTGTTGCTACAAGACGTGGAGTGAGCTGCGATCTCATGAATGAGATTGGTGGATGGGGGAGGATGGCTGACACTCTGAGCGAATAACATACTGCTTTAATTTGTGGATATTGAGTTTTATCGATATTTTAACATCATGCTGTGAAAGGTATTGAAAACTCTACTATTAACAACGGCTTTTAGAAGAAGAAATCGCTAAATAGTTAGGAATGATTGCTTACTGGCATGAACAAGCCAACACGAGTTTTGCTACTCGGTGTAGGGGTTGACGCGGGAGCTGGGCAGTATTCCGCGCAGTTGGCTAACAGTCTTGCAACACGAATTAATACTCATGTGTTACTTCCGGATTACGATGATACGGAATTTCAGGCGCTGCTTAGTTCGGAAGTAAAGATACATACATTCGATATGCCTGCTCAGGGTAGTACGATACCCAGCAGAGATGATTTCCTCTCCGGGATGATAGACCGAATGGGAATACTGGCTTCAGTGATTCGCCAAATTCAATATATCGATCCTACGGTGGTCCACATTCCATTCTATACTACAGGTCCGCTCCGGTCGTACTTGCTACCTATCTTGAAAGCGATGCGACTCCAGATAGTAGGGACTGTTCATGACCCACAGTCACATACTGGACAAGAATCAATGCTATTCGGGACGGACCTAAATGAGAAAGGACGAGCACTAGGTGGGTTGCTAATGGACCGAACGATTGTTCATGGGCCAGAGACAAAAAAACAGGCTCTTGCTGCCGGATACCGTGAAGGCCGATTGCGGATCGTTCCCCATGGTGTCTATACACACTTTCCCGAGGGTGGTGCAGAACCCGAATTAAATCAACTACTGTTCTTTGGCCACATACGTGAGAACAAAGGATACGACAGGATACCAGAGTTGCTTGATTTAGTGGCCGAGCGACACCCTGACGTATCCGCCGTCGTCGCCGGTGACCTATCAGACTCTGCGGACGAGGCATGGGGGAAGCGGATAATCCAACGCCTGCAAGACCACGACCACATCGAACTCGATCAGGGCTATATCTCAATGGAGCAGACAGCTAAGTATTTCACCGAGTCTACGGCCGTGGTACTTCCATATTATGATGCGACGACCAGCGGAGTTCTCAGGGTAGCGTACCGCTACAGCACGCCCGTCGTTGCAACCGATGTCGGTGATATGGGATACTATGTCAAACATGACGATACCGGACTGGTTGCAGACTCGAACGCCGTTGAGGAAATTGCCGACAAGACAGTACGGATATTACAGGATCCGGAGTGCCGAGAACAACTCATGGTGAATCTGGAGTCGGTCAACGAACGATATTCGTGGGAGAATATTGCCGAGAAGACGATAGAGGTCTATCAAGAAGCTCTACTGTAGCCGCAAATCGCAATTACAATAGTCGAAATAAGATAATTGAATATGGTTCCTATATCAGTCGTTGTAGAATACGGTATTCTATTTTCTCATCAATTTGTTCTGCAATACGCCGTTCATCGGTTGAGAATCCCTTCAAAATACGGATGACAACTATGTAAATCAACAGAACTAAAAATGGGAGTAGTGTCGCTATCACATACTGGTTCGTTATTATCCGGACAAAACCCAGTCCAACTGCTGCCGAGACGATCCCGGCGAATAAGAATTTGATGCTATCTGTAGTGAATGGATGGATCGATTCGATAATGTAAATCTCTATAGCCGCAAGCACTGGAATGAGAAGGAATCCAAGACCTGTTGCCAATCCTGCTCCGAAGATGCCGAATTTTGGAACTAACGCGAATAATAATATAATATTCAAACCAACCATAGCAAAGCTATTGAGAAACGTAATTCGGGTGTGACCGGTTCCTTCTATTAACATGCTTTCTGGACCGGTGACCGCATTGAACAATTGCCCGATGCTAAGTGGAACCACTGCCACACTTGCTGCGAGATAGTCTGAACTGAAAAGGATACGAAGATATGTCTCTGGTGCAATGGCGAGCACCAACGCCATCGGGATCGTCAACAACAGTACCCACCGTGTAGCGAGGCGGTATTTCTCCTGAATCGTCTCCCGACTATTCGACTCCGAAATCATCGGTTTGAATACCGGCGCGATGGCGAGATTCACAAGTGTGAGGTTAGTCGTGAGCTGATATGCAACTCGATACACGCCGACCTCAGACGGACCGAGATAGAATCCTAGCACTAAGTAACTGATTTGCCCGGACACGGCATAGACGATCCCCGTTAGGTAAAGTGGAAATGCGTAGTCGAACATATCGGAGACTGGTGGAGTTGGAGGATGCAGTAATCTCCGGATTGAGCCGTTGAGTGTGCCGATGTGCTTCGTGATAAAGTAGAGTCCTACGAGTGAAGCGGTGATAATAGCAATCAAGTAGCCAACAGCGAGCCCGATGAACTCATAGCCGAGATACAGGAGTGGAACGACCATAACTAATTTCAAAAACGGAATACCCGCTTCAGAGGCGATTACTCGAAATTCCATCCGCTTAACTGAGCTAAATATCGTCTTTTGTACGTTTACAACCGCTTGAAATGGGAGAACGAGTGATAGCACCACAAGGTATGGCACCAGTTCCGGTGTATCAAAGAATTGTGCGATTCGCCCTCGATTGAAAACGATCACGAAAACTCCGACTAAGGAGCCAAGAACAACCACTTGTATAACAAATATAACTATTCGTTGTGCTAAACCAACATCGTTTTGATTCAATGCTTTTGGGAGAAAATAATCGATTGATTGGCTGAGATTGAAACTGAACACGTTCTGGATAATGACTACGGCTGCGAGTGCGAGCGTGAATTTGCCGTAAACATTTGGCGCAACAGCCTGTGTAACGAGGATGATAAACCCGAAGGAAAAAACCCGACCACAGATCTTTCCAACGAATGCGATTCCTCCTTGCTGTGCTAGTTGAGAAACAAAAGAACGGTTGGGAGATTCAGACTTCATCGATAATTTGACTGTACTACTAACATCGTTTCGAGTCTGTATTAATTGTGTGTTTGACGCCTCCGGTAGCTCACAGCCCTATTTCATATTTTGATTATCAATCCATTCAAGATAGACTTACTGGAATTGTGCTTCTGAGGATAGGTTTGAGAGGTGTGAACCATTACTGATTTATGAGATGGACGAACATGGCCAACAGAACACCGAATCAGTCTGATGTAGACATCATAATTAGTGAGTATAACCATAGAATCACGCTGAATCTACAAAATAGAATGGGAGACAAAAACAACTACAAAGAAAATATTCCTGATATACAATAGTAATGCCTCAAAGGTTCAAGGAAGTACCGAAACCTACTATCTTTCACAGTTTCTCGCAAGACGAAGTGATCTCCATATCTTTGCACCTCTTGAAGAACCTGTCGAGGATGCGATCAACCATCCCCTACCAATCACCGGTATCACGGGAGTCTTACTCCTCAATATCATCTTAGCGCCTTACTGGTTGTATTATCTCTTCAAAGAGCGACCAGATATCATTTACTGCTACGAGAACGTCATCTTGCCTGCATTCCTCGGACGTTGGATCTTCGGAGCAACAGTTGTCTTTGATCTTCAGTCAGACCCATACGATCAAGCAGTAGAATTTTCTAGCGAAGACGACCGTGGACTCATATTTGGGCTGTTTTTGTGGATCGGAAAGTGTGTCCATACTGTTGCCTTGCGCTGGGCGCATTATGTCTTCGTGCTCAGTGAACCACTTGCAGATACTGTGATATCCAACTACGGGATTGATCGCAATGTTATCCGTCTGTTGCCGCTCGGGGTCGACACAACACGGTTCACCCCAACTGAAGAATCATACGACCGGCTCGGTATCGTCTATGTGGGAACGCTCAACAGACACCGTGACATCGATACGCTAATTGAAGCTGTAAGCGGTCTCCCTCCCGAATTGCAAGCAAATATTCGCCTGGATCTCTACGGAAAGGGAGATGAAAAATACATCTCTGACCTCGTCTCGCGCGCTTCAGAAGGGAGTCCGCTCAAAGTGGAGTGGCACGGAATGATACCTCACGAGGATATCCCAAAGCGAGCAGGGAAATCTGATATAGCGGTGTCTCCACTACCCGCATACGAGGCGTATCAAGTTAGCTCTCCAGCGAAGATTTTCGAGTACCTTGCACTGGGGTTGCCGGTAGTGGCGAGCCGTATCAATCCACATGAGCGAATCCTCACCAAGAATAGCAATGCATTGTTATATGAGCCTGAGTCAGCAGACAGTCTTCGAACACAACTCGAAAAACTTATCCAGAACAAGGAAGCCCGAGATGAATTTGCTGAAAACGCCCGTTCAACAGCCATTGAATGCGGCTGGGAGCAAAGATTTTCTGTAGTGGATGAAACTCTCAATCTGAAATATGAGCGATGAATTTCTTGGATTCCCGGATTAACCCACCAGGGACCCAGTCATAGCAGTTGCGTCCTGCCCCAGATGAAGATGTCTACGTGTTCACCCATGAGATAATCAGCGGTGTATTTCGAAGAACTCCTTAGAACCACGAGAAGTCCGCAAGTGCTCTTAGGGCGCTCACGGTGCGGCTTCATTCAGTGGGAATCCCCTACCGGGAAATGGCCGGAGTGCTTGAAGGCAGTAACGTCAGGTTTTTGATAGATCGTCTACTAGTACTCCCGCCGGCTAATGCTGGCGTCGTGAAAGTCGTTCAGGAACTTGATCCTCTCGCTGTTTAGTCGCGAGCCCATCGCCAGGTTGGCCTCCCCGATAGCCACCAACTCGAAAGTTCTATGAGTTCCTCAAAATCGTAGGTAGTGTCTGTATCGTCGTTCGCGATATACTCCACGGGCATGCCCAAAGGCGTACCCATAGCCAGCCTCGTTAGAGGCCACCATGATCGTGCCATTCGTCGCAACGACCCTGGAGGTTCGATCGGACGACGGTTACTGACGATAATCTCCCTAGTTGCGCAGTTAGTGGCTCCGGTCCGGTAACGTATTTCACTTCACTACCCTCGTCTTCTCCATATGAGCCCGGCAACGATCACCTACCACAGTGATCCATAATAGATTGAAAAATATGATTCTAGAATAGAAAATCAATTTATCGAAATGAGAAGAAGTGTCAGAATAGTGCTGGCTGTCGTTACTGTCCGGCCTCCACGATTTCGATCGCATTCACTTGCGGGTTCTCCATCGCGCCGTGCAGAAACTCGATGTCGATATCACCATCCGACCCAGCCGTCACCTCGAACGACTCCATCGCAGCAGTGTTGTCGCCGTACTTCTCGATGATATCGAAGTCTTGGAGTTCGGCGTCGCCGCCCTCGATGTTCGCCCCAAAGACGCGCTCACCGGCTGCATCGGTGCCGGAGAAGCCGTCGTGGAAGTACAGGCGGACTTCGTAGGTTTGCCCGCTTTCGATTCCGTCCGCGAACTCCCACGCCATTTCCGGGGGCTGGTCGGCATCGTACCGTTCTTTCTGGAACAGTTCAACCGGCGTCCCCTGTGGGACGGACTCGTCAACGCTACCGACGGAGTACGTTCCACCCGGAATGGCGCCGCCTGCAACGAGATACTGGCTCGGCGAGTTGGACGTGTCGGCGCCCCAAGCGGGACCGTCATCGGTCGCCGCCACTTCGGGCCCGCCCACGTTCACGCGGTGCAGAGCCTGGGATCCGGAACTGCCCGATTGCTCGTAGTCGAGGATCACGACGTCCGACGCCTGGCCGGTGTCGCCCGTTCCGTCTTGGACGCTCGCAACGAAGTAATCGAGGTTCGACTCGGAGAGGCTCACCTGCACGGTCGCCTCGCCGCTGGAGTCGAGCGTGACCGACTGCGTGTCGACCGACTCGGCGCTGTCGATCTCGTAGTCGTCGATGTCGTACCCGTCGGACGGACCTTCGCTGCCAACCACGTGGGTCAGTTGCACCGTCGCGTCAGCGGGTCCGCTAAGGGTGAGCGTCTGTGCAGTGTCGCTGACCGTCCCGGCCTGATGGCCGGGGAAATCGGTTCCCTGCAGGGAGACCCCCTGCACCCCAAGCGTCGGCGCGTCGGGGATGTCGGCTTTTGCGGTCGCCTGTGATCCGCCATCGCTGCCGTCGCTCGCGAGATCGGTCGTCTGGGTCGATCCGTCAGCGTACTCAACGGTCGCGGAGCTGGCGGCGATCTCAAGCCCCGAAACGGAGCCTGCGCCACCGGCACCGGAGACGCCCTTGATCGTCGTCGGGTCGAGGTCGATCGAGAAGCCGACCGTCTCTCCCGCATCGAAGTCGTCAAATCCGATCGACATGACGTCGTAGCCTTCGGCGTTGTCCTGTCCGTTGTGTGGTTGGCTGAACACGTCCCCGTCGGCCGTGCTGACCACGCCGACACCGTCACCGGACTCGCTGTCGATACTGAGTTGCTTCGCCGTTGAGTCACCAGCCGTGCCGTCGGGGTCGAACACCGCATCCGGGACAAGGCTCTCGCTGACGTCGAATGTCACCGATTCGATCTGCTTGTCGCCGGTGTTCGTGATCTCGAACGAGCCGCCACTGTAGGTGCTCGCGCCGATACCGGCTCCGTCGTTCACCGCGACCGTCGCGGAGCCGACGTCCCCTCCCGAGGACTCCTCCTCGACGGAGAGCTGGAACGACTCAGTCGCCGTCCCGCCGTTACCGTCATCGGCCGTAACCTCCACGGTGTACGGCGAGTCCGCTGCGTCGCCCGCTTCCGGGGCGATCGTCAGCTCGCCGTTCGAGAGGCTGACGAAGTCGGGTCCGTTCACCGACAGCGACACCGAGTCGCCGTCGCCGTCGGAAGTGCTGACCGGCACGGTTGCCGAGTCACCTTCAGTGACCGTCTGATCGTCGATCACGCCGATCGTCGGGGCCGTGTTGCCGCCGCTGCTATCGTCGACTTTCGTGACCTTGATCGCCGAGACCTTTGCGTTGTCCTTGACCTTGGTGAAACCGATATTCAGCTCACCGTCAGTGACTTCGGTCGTGAAGGTCTCGGTAACCGCCGCGTGCGGACCGCCGGTCTCGGCGTAGATATCGTAGTCGTTCAGGACCTGCTGTCCTTCGATTGCGGCGTCGAAGAGCCGGGCGCCCTCGCCGCCGTCGTTCGCGACGCCTTGGTAGAGTTCGGCGAACTGCAGTTCGACCTCGTACTCGCCGTTCTCGACGGGCGCGTTGTAGCTGAAGGCCCCGTACCGCTCGGTGTAGTACAGCGTGTCGTCTTCCGTGTTCGTGATCTCGGGATCCGAGGGCGTTCCCCCGTTGCCGGTCGCGAACGTCGACCCGCCGTCGAAGTTCGTATCCGCCTGGTAGACCGTTCCGTCGGCAGCGGTGTACTCCCCGCCGCCGGCATTCACCGCGAAGACGGCACCGTTCCTACCCGAGGACGCTTCCTCGACGGTAAGTTCGAACGATTCAGTGGCCGTGCCACTGTTGCCGTCGTCGGCGGTGACCTCTACGGTGTGCGGCGAGTCAGCCGCGTCGCCCGATTCCGGGGCGATCGTCAGTTCGCCGTTCGAGACACTGACGAAGTCCGGGCCATTGACCGATAGTGACACCGAGTCACCGTCGTCGTCGGAAGTACTGATCGGAACGATTGCCGAGTCGCCCTCGGTCACCGTCTGATCGTCGATTGCGTCGATCGTCGGTGCGGTGTTGCCGCCAGCACTCTGGTCGTACTTCAGGACCATGGCGCTCGAGGCGAGACCCATGTCGTCGGAGCCCTCACCGTGTGCGGCCACGAAGTAGTTGAAGCCTGCTTCGTCGTCGTCATCGACCGAGCTAGTCAGCGTCACGGGTACCGTCGCCTCGCCGTTCGAGTCGAGAGTAACGCTTTCGTACTCGACGTTCACCGCGTTGTTCGCTTCCAGGTCTTCGATGTTGTAGCCGCCGTTCGGCACATTGCTCAGCGCGAGTTCACCCTCGACGCGCACGAGTGTGACGGTCTCACCAGGCTGGCCGGAGACCGTGACGGTCTGGCTGGCCTCGGAGACCGTCGCGCCGCTGTGGTGGTCGTCGAGGACGCTGTCGTCGAGCGAGACACCCTGCGCACCGATCGAGGGTGCGGGTGCCTCGTTGCCGTTCACCACGGCGGTCGAGCCACCCACACTTCCGTCACCCATCAGCTGGGTGGTCTGTGTCGTGCCGTCCGCATACTCGACAGTCACCGTCGAGCGGGCGAGTTCCAAACCGGAGACCGGACCGGCCTCTTGGGAGCCGATCGTCGCACCCTTGATGCTGGTCGGATCGTTGTCGGCCCAGAAGGTCGCCGTCTCGCCGTTCTGGAAGTCGTCGAACTCGACGCTCATCACGTCGAAGCCATCATCGGCGTTCTGCTCGTTGTGGGGCTGTGAGAACGCGCTGTAGTCGCCACCCGACGTCTCGGCGGTTGTGATGCCGGTACCGCCATCGCTGGCGATGTTGAATCCTTCACCGGTCGGGTCGCCCGCGGTCCCTTGCGGATCGAACACCATGTCCGGGTACGTTGCCGAACTCAGGTCGAACGACACCGAGGCGATCTCTTTCTCGCCGGTGTTCGTGACCTGATAACTGCCGGCGCCGTAGGTCGTCTGGTCGATGTTGCCGCTGCCTGGCGTTATCTCAACCAGCGCGGAGCCGGGTGAGCCAGAAGACTGGCCAACGGAGACGGTCTTGGTGACCGTGTTGGTCGCTCCCTGGTCGTCAGTGACCGTTAGAGCAACGTCGTAGTCGCCGGCCGAATCGAAGGCGTGGGTGGGGTTCGCGCCCGTCGCGTCGGTCTGGCCGTCGCCGTCGAAGTCCCACTCGTAGCTCGCAATCGAGCCGTCGTCGCTCGAACCCGATGCGTCGAAGCTCACGTCCTCACTCGCCGCAGGGTTCTGGGGTGAGTAGCTGAACGCCGCTGTCGGGTTTTCGTTCGATCCACTATCGGTGCCCTCGACGATCTCGATGGCCGAGACCTTTGGCTGGTTGGTCGACGCGCTGAAGGCCATGTTCAGCGTGCCATCGGTGATCTCGATCTCGTAGGACTTCGTGACCGCGGTCTGCGGATCGACCTCCGCGTTGAGGTCATAATCGTCGAGTTCGACCTCGCCGCCTTCGAGGTTCGCATCGAAGACGCGCTGGCCTTCACCGCCAGCACCGCCACCGGTTGCGCCCCAGTAGATCTCCGCCATGTGGAGTTTCACGGTGTAGGTCCCCTCATCCACCGGGAAGGCGTAATCGAAGCCTCCACTTCCGCTGCGTTCGGTGAGGTAGAGGGGATCGTCCTCGGTGTTCGCGATGTCACCATCGCTGAGCTGGCTGTTCGAGTAGCTTTGTCCGCCACTGAAGTACGAGTTCGCGGTGTCGGCCTCGAAGACCGTCCCATCTACGGCAGTGTACTCCGGACCACCGGTATTGACGGCGTAGACAAGCTCACCACTGCCACCGCTCCCGTCGTCAGCGACAGTCACAGTCTTGGTCAGGGTGTTGGTCGCGCCCTGGTCGTCGGTGACCGTCAGGGCGACGTCGTAGTCGCCGGCCGACTCGAAGGCGTGGGTGGGGTTTGCGCCCGTCGCGCTCGATCCATCACCGAAGTCCCACGCGTAGCTCGCGATCGAGCTATCGTCGCTCGAGCCCGACCCGTCGAAGCTCACGTCCGCACCCGCAGTGGGATCCTGTGGCGAATAGCTGAATGCCGCCGATGGATCTTGATTCGAGCCGTCATAGTTCGCGGGGTCGATCTCCTCGCCGTTGAGGAAGACCTTCGCATTGCCGTTCACGTTGAGGCTCTCGATGTCACCGTCGAAGACGTAGGTATCGGTACCTCCGTAGACGGTGCCCGAGGCGCTCTTGTCGTCAGCGGCGATCGAATCGGCAGGATTGAGTCCGACACTCTGCTGTCTGTCGATCACCTCACTAACGCTGAAGCTGTAGGCCGAATCGCTTCCCTGACCCTTGATCTCCAACGTGTTCTTGTCGCTGGAACCGTACTGACTGGGGTCGATCTCCTCACCATTGAGGAAGACCTTCGCATTGCCGTTCACGTTGAGGCTCTCGATGTCACCGTCGAAGACGTAGGTGTCGGTACCCGCATAGACGGTGCCCGAGGCGCTCTTGTCGTCGTCGGCGATTGCGTCCGAACCGGTGAGTCCGTAACTCAGGTCCCTGTCGTACCGCCCCGCTAACGCCGAGTTGGTA
>NZ_BAFM01000038.1 GCF_000334895.1 Halococcus agarilyticus
TGCGCAGTAAAGGTCGGCTCGATCAGTACGTCTCCAAGAATTCGCTCGACGACCGCGGGATCGCGGTCGGCGAGACTCTCGACGGCGGCATGCAAACTGTCCGCGAGCGAGCCCTCCTGGGAGGCGGTCCGGATCGCGCGGACGCGTTCGCGCTCCTCGGCGAGGTTCACCATCTCGAAGTACGTCGTGAACGCGCGCGCGACCGTGACCGCGGTCTCGGGTTCGAGGCCGCGCAGCGTGCGATCGAGGGCGTCGCGCGAGTCGCGCTCGCCGTCGCGGTAGTCGATCGCGGTGGTGCGGAGCTCCTCGACCGTCTCGAACGCGTCGGTCGAGGTCTGCGCTTCGAGAACGTCACCGACCAGCGCGCCGAGCTCCCGAACGTCCCGCCCGACCGTGCGCCCGTGTAGTTTCATGCCAGCAGATGCTTTCGGAGGGTGATCAATCCCATGAATGGGCAAATACTTGCCGTCGTCAATCAACGATATGGCAAGAAGGCGCTCCCACCCCAGCGTGGCCGATGGAGCTCACGAGACCCCTCGCCGAGGTGGAGATCGACGGTAACGGGCCTGAAACGGGGACTCGATCGCGTTATTCCGAATCTTTATACAGCCGTGCCCGCAGCACCTACACGTCCATGAGCGTGAACACGACAGACACCTTGTACGTGGACGGAGCATGGCGCGAAGCTTCCGGCGGAGGCTCGATTCCGGTGACGAACCCGGCGACCGAGGAGCCGATCGCCGACGTCCGGAGTGCGAGCGAGGCCGACGTCGAAGCCGCACTCGACGCTGCCGCTTCGGCACAAAAGGAGTGGGAGCTGACTCCCGCACGCGAGCGCGGGGACGTCCTGCGGGACGTGTCGGCGCTGATGCTGGAGCACACCGACGAGTTGGCGGAGCTGATCACGCGAGAGCAGGGGAAACCGATCGAGCACGCTCGGGGAGAGATCGAGGACGCTGCCGACCTGGTTCAGTACATGGCCGAGTGGGACCGACGCATCGAAGGCGACGTGTTGCCGGGCGATACGCGTCGTGAATCGGTCCATCTCCTCCGCAAACCACACGGCGTCGTCTCCGCGATCATCCCGTGGAACTACCCCGTCGCCGTGTTCGTGCGCAAGCTCGCGCCGGCATTGGTCACCGGCAACACGCTGGTCGGCAAGCCCAGCGAGCAAACGCCCCTGGCGACGATCCGTCTCGTGGAACTCATCCACGAAGAGGGCGACGTCCCCGACGGGGTTCTCAATCTGGTCACCGGTGCTGGCGACGTCGGACGGGCGTTGGTCACCGCCGATCAGGTGAGCATGGTGACGATGACGGGCCACGTCGAGACCGGGAAGGCGATCATGCGGGATGCTGCCGACGACCTCACCACGGTCTCGCTCGAACTCGGTGGCAAAGCACCCGCCATCGTCTGGAAGGACGCGGATCTGGACGCCGCCATCGACAAGGTACTGGCGGCACGCGTCGCGAACGCCGGGCAGGTGTGCACCTGTGCCGAGCGAGTGTACGTCTACTCGGACGTCGCCGAGGAGTTCGTCGAGAAGTACGCCACGGCTGCGCGCGATCTCGAACTGAGCGATCCGCTCGGGGACGCGGACATGGGTCCGCTGGTCAGTGCCGAGCAGGTCGAGAAGTCCGCTGCTGCGGTCGAAAACGCCCGAAAGCAAGGTGCCGAGGTCGAGGTCGGCGGGCGAGCACCGGACCGTCCCGGCCACTGGTACGAGCCGACGCTCGTCACGAACGCCGAACAGGGGATGGACATCATGCAGGAGGAGGTGTTCGGTCCGGTTCTGCCGGTGACGACCGTGGACTCGTTCGAGGAGGCCCTGGAGTACGCGAACGATTCGCGATACGGACTCTCCTCGTACGTGTACACGGACGACTACCAGCTCGCGATGCGGTTCGCCGAGGAGCTCGAGTTCGGCGAGACGTACATCAACCGGTCGATCGGCGAGCTGTGGCAGGGCCACCACATCGGCTGGAACGAATCCGGAACGGGTGGCGAGGACGGCAAGTACGGCCTCCAGAAGTACACCCAGCTGAAGACGGTGTACCACAACTACGAGTGAGGTGACGCCGGGGCGCTGTCCGGTCGGGACCCCTCGACGAGCGAACACCCGCCGGGCGTTCGAGAGACCCGAGACCGTCGCGGCACTCACGACGACCGAACACGTCGACCGGGGACTCGCCGATGAGTTTTTGATCCGGGGCCCTCACCGGAGGGTATGAGCAGCGATAGCTCGCAGCCGAACATCCTGTACGTGATGGCGGACGACCACGCTCGGAACGCGATCGGTTCGTACGGCTCCCATCTCGCGGGAGTCACACCGACCGAAAACATCGATCGGATCGCTCGCGAGGGCGTCCGTCTCGACAACTGCTGTTGTACGAACGCGATCTGCACCCCGAGCCGTGCCTCCATCCTGACCGGGGAGTACAGCCACAGGAACGGTGTTCGCACGCTTCAGGACTCCTTCGACGAAGAACGGGACCACGTCGCACACCAGCTTCGGGGCGCGGGCTACGAAACGGCGCTGATCGGCAAGTGGCACCTTCACACGCAGCCGAGCGGGTTCGACTACTACAACGTTCTCTCCGGACAGGGGCGCTATATCGATCCACGTCTCAAGGAGAAGGGTCAGCCGTGGGACGACGAGGCGTACGACACCGAAGACGACGACCGGGGGTACTACCACACCGGCGGCGGCGAGGTCCACGAGGGGTACTCGGCGGACGTCGTCGCCGACCAGGCGATCGAGTGGCTCGACGATGGTCGTGGCGACGGGGACGATCCGTTCTTCATGATGTGTCACTTCAAGGCCCCGCACGACCCCTGGGTGTATCCGGATCGGTACGAGGACCGCTACGAGGGACAGCAGATCCCCGAGCCTGGGAGCCTCTTCGAGGACAAAGCACACCGCTCGGGGGCGACCCGGGAACGCGGGTCGACCGTTTCGGCGTCGAACCCGGTGCGGAACCTGGTCGAAGACCAGAGTCAGGACCGTTGGCCGACCGGAACGCTCGACACCGAGGGGATGAGTGCGGCGGAGGAGACCCGTGCGTCGTACCAGAAGTACCTCCAGGATTACCTTCGTACCGTAGCTGCGCTGGACGAGAACGTCGGTCGATTGCTCGACCATCTCGACGCTATGGGTCTCGCCGAGGACACGCTCGTCGTCTACACCTCAGATCAGGGACAGCTGCTGGGCGAGCACGACTACACCGACAAGCGCTGGATCTTCGAGGAGTCGATGGGAATGCCGTTTCTCGCGCGCTATCCCGGCGAGATCGAACCGGACACGGTCGCCGAAGACCTCGTCGCGAACGTCGACTTCGCACCCACGTTCCTCGACTACGCAGGCGTCGAGACGCCCACGGGGATGCAGGGCCGGAGCGTCCGGGACACGTTGGAGAACAGGCCAGACCGGGAGCCCCGGGATGCGGTGTACTATCGGTACTGGATGCATCGCGCACACCACGACGTACCGGCCCACTACGGGATCCGAACCGACCGCTTCGTCCTCTCGTACTTCTACGGCCTTCCTCTGGACGCAGCGGGGGCGAAGGACGATCCGAGCGAGCCGGGGTGGGAGCTGTACGACCTGCGGGACGATCCCCACCAACTCCGGAACGTCTACGAAGATCCCGACTACGCGAACGTCCGGGAGGACCTGACCGAGCGCCTGTTCGACCTGAAGGAATCACTCGGCGACACCGACGACGCGTACCCGGAACTACGGCAGCGGCGAAAGGCCGGGGACGAAGACCGATCGGACACTCCGTGACCGTGTACGGATAGTGCCGAATCCGGTGCTACGGCCGAAACCATCCCCAAACCTCACGATGCGTCGCGGAACCGAGTCGCTCGTCGTCCTCCAGTCGGCTCGATCCAGTCGTTCGAGATCAGCGCCGATAGAGTCGTGTCATCCCCAGAAGGACGTCAACTCTGCAGTCCACCGCAACGCGACGTTCTCGTCGCCGGACTCTGGCGGCGAGGCGAACGATACCTCGAGCGCGTCGTAGCCGTCCCCAGAACCGCTCTCTACGGGGTACACTGTGGCAGGAGTGGCGTCGATGGCTCCTCCCGAACTGGGGGTCAGAGTCGCACTGACGTCCGAGCGTGACGCTGGGGCGGTCGCCAGGCCGTGCGCTCCGATGGTGAACGAACTGGACGAGCCGTCGCCGCTGAACGTCGCAGTACCGGTCGTGCGTGTCGGAGCCCCCTGGTTGTCTCTGAACTCGACGGTACTCTCCCCGATGTTTTCGAGGTTGAAGACACTGTCTTCTGCGTTCCCTTCGAAGTCGTTGCCGACGATAGTCACATCTCCCGTCGACCCCCACCAGCCACCGATACCGTACGGCTGTGTCTTCGACTCCTGGTTGTCCGTGGCGACACAGTTCCGGACGTTCAGATCGACGTTTCCGCCCGCGACGAAAATCCCTGCCTGAGGAAACTGCGGGTCATCCTTCTGCCCGTTGCCGTTGACCTGGCAGTTTGTGACGAGGATGTTCCGCGTATCCCCTTTCTCGAACTCTTCCTCCGTCGGCCCCCCACCGTCGGCGAGTTGCAGAAAGATCCCCCTGTTGCGGTTATGTCTGCAGATAACACTGTTTATCGTGACGAACTCGGTCGTTTGCTCCGGGTGACCGTTGACGAACACCCCATGTTGGTTCCCTTCGTATATTCCGCTATCGATGACGACGTTGCTTGACGATACTTCGACGAAGACGCCCGAGCGCGCGTTGTCCTTGGCGATCGAGTCCGCCACCAGCACGTCGTTACAGAACGCGTCGACGTCGTATCCGTCGAACCCGGTCTCGTTGGCAATACACGATGCGATGAGAGCGTCGTGAACGACCTTGAAATGTACGCCTCGAATGGCATTCGAGATCTTACAGGAGAGGACTCGCACACGCCGGGACTTGTCGTTTGCGAACGAAGAGCCAGCCGTTACGCGGATACCGTTCCCGACGAAGTTTTTGATCCGAAGGTTAGCGAAGTCGACGTCTGTAACGCCCTCGAACCAGAACGCGCTAAAGCCAGCCGATTCGTGACCACTCCGGCCGTAACCCGCTGACTCTGGAGCAGTGCCTTCGAGAGTGCCTCCCTGGATGGTGATGTTCGTCGTGTCGGTAGACGTGAACAGTGCGTTGGAAGTCGTTTTCGATAGCTCGTCCGTGGGGGTGATTCGCCCCCGAATCTCCAGCATGACGTTACTCGGGACGGTGACGGCGGTGGAGAAGGTGAAGTCGCCTTTCAGTTGCACGACCTCCTGATGTTCCCTCCCTTCGGTGAGACCGTCGAGAGCCGTCTGAATGACGGTTGCCGCGTCAGAGCCCGTCGTGATGGTCTCGGAACCGTCGGCGTAGATCGTCCCCTCGCCGTCCTTCCATACGACGACGTCAGCCGATCTGGAGGGAGTGGCTACCCTGTCGACAGCGATCGATGCAACGGGGTTCTCCACCCCGAGCTGGTCGATACCACCACGCTGACCACTGTGATCGTGGTCGTCCGGAGCGAAAGGTGCGTTCTCCTGTCGTCCTCTCGCACCGGCACTACCGATGTCGCTGCTGTGAGTTTCCGCGGTAGCGACCGTGTCATCCTCACCGCTACTCAGTAGCCATCCACCTGTGGCGGCCGTCAGAAGACCCCCGGTTTGGAGGATCGAACGACGTGTCGACGACCTTGTGGTGTCATCTCTTGACATTGCACGACCCGGTTTCGACCGGGTGCATATAAAGTTTTGCATGAGGGTACTCTAAACTTAGATACAACAATCTCGGGACAACGGTGATGGAATGCATACGATCGGCAGGGCTCCACCATAGAGCGCGAGCAGGCACGAACCAGTCGTGGAAAGAACGGTAGGTGAGTGAGCCGTCGGAGGTTTCGGTGGACGCTCGACGGAACCTTTCGAGGTTTTTGTAATTCTCACGGAGGAAGCCGACAGCGACCAGCATCGAGCGTCGATCTCCTGTTTCCCGTTCTTACGCTGGATCAGCCCGGCTGCACGAGCTTACCCGTGTAGCCAGCTATTCGGAAACGGTTCCACCGATCGTTCCCCTGTCGCCGAACTCGGTGTGAGTTTGTGCACCTTCTGCCAGCCTCTCGGAGCGCTGACGGCTGGCGTTCTTCGACCGTTTTCGAGTTAGCATGGAGCGGGTGCTGCCGAGGGTACCGAAAGACGAACACCCACCTCCTTTATACAGTTCGTCCGCGGGCACACACTATGGCGACAGCCGAGAGACGGAGTCCGAACGTGATCCTCGTCGTGACGGACGACCAGGGATTCGGTGACGTGGCACGTCACGGCAATCGGACGATAGAGACCCCACACATGGATCGGCTTCACGATGATAGCGCCCGACTCACGGACTTCCACGTCAGCCCGACCTGTGCACCGACACGGGCAGCGCTCATGACGGGGCGCTACGACAACCGAACCGGCGTCTGGCACACAGTCATGGGCCGCTCCCTCCTGGATCGGGAAGAAACGACGATGGCCGACGTCTTCGCGGAATCGGGCTACCGGACAGGCATCTTCGGAAAGTGGCATCTGGGGGATAACTACCCCTTCCGACCGGGGGACCGCGGCTTCGAGGACGTCCTCGTCCACGGCGGGGGCGGAGTCGCCCAGACGCCCGACTACTGGGGCAACGACTACTTCGACGACACGTACTTTCGCGACGGTGATCCCGAGAGCACTGACGGTTACTGTACCGACGTGTGGTTCGAAGAGGCTTCGAAGTTCATCGAGTCGAACGCCAGCGAGGACCGACCGTTTTTCTGTTACGTGCCGACGAACGCACCCCACGGCCCCTGGCAAGTGCCGGACGAGTATCTCGATCGGTACATCGACGATGTCCCCGAGGACGTCGCACGCTTCTATGCCATGATCACGAACATCGACGACAATCTGGGGCGGCTCCGCGAGCGACTCGGTGATCTCGGTATCGCCGACGAGACGGTTTTGATCTTCATGAGCGACAACGGGAGCTCCTGTCCGTACTACAACGCCGGTATGCGGGGCCAGAAGGGGTCCCCTTACGAGGGCGGTCATCGGGTTCCCTGTTTCGTTCACTGGTCGAATCGGATCGAGGACGAGACAGTGGAGACGCTGGCGGCTGGATACGACCTGTTGCCGACGCTCGTCGACCTCTGTGGCATCGAGGAGCCCGATGTCGAGTTCGACGGGCAGAGCCTGCGGCCCTTCCTAGAGGGTGCAGACACAACGCCCCCCGACCGAACCGTGTTCGTCGATAGTCAGCGCGTCGAGTGGCCCGAGAAGTGGAAAGACAGCGCCGTTCTGACCGATCGCTGGCGACTCGTTCGAGGAGAAATGCTGTACGACATCGAGGCCGATCCGGGACAAGCGGAAGACGTCGCCGATGACCATCCCGACGTTGTTGCTGAACTCCGCCGGGATTACGAAGAGTGGTGGGATGACGTCGGTCCTTTCCAGGGATATTCGCGCATCGTCGTCGGCACCGACGAGGAAGACCCCGTCCAACTCACCTGTCACGACTGGCACGAATGCGAGACGACACCGTGGAATCAGGGACAGATCCTCGAAGGCGAAGCGGCAAACGGGTTCTGGGCACTCGGGGTCGCGAACCCGGGCGAGTACGAGATCGAACTCCGCCGCTGGCCCGCCGAGAGCGGTGCACCGATCGACGGACTCCCGACCGAGCTCACCGAGATCGACTACGGCAGCCCCGGTGGAGGCTGGACCGCACACGCTGAGTCCATCGATCCGGATACGGCCGGAATCCTGATCGGTGGGACCGAGCGCACGAATCCCGTTCCACACGAGACAGCGGCGGTCACCTTCGTCGTCGATGTGGAGGACGGCCCTGTGGAACTACAGGCGTGGTTCGAAGACGACGGAGAGGAGCACGGTGCTTACTTCGTGTCCGTCTCCAAAGTGTGACAGAAATCGAACCGACCCGACGTCCCGAACCGAGCTGTTCGAGTATAACTGAGGGCGGTAACACCCGTAGGAGTGTTACTAAATCCGTCTCGACCTCGTCTATCTACTATTGGTACAAATATATTCTGTATGAGTCAGAAGCTCCGAGCATATCTGGATCGAGTGGAGCATTGCTCGGATAGTTTTACAATGGTGGAGGCTTCGATCGGCTCCCTGCCATCGAGTCAGAACGTCCCCCTTGTCCACCATCGCTCGCGGAGAAGCGCCGCCCCACTTCGGCCGACCGAGTAGTGCCGAACGTCCAGCCATCCTGTGGGCAAGTGCAGTATCGGACGTGAGGATCGGTGCGGTGGAAGTCCACGGATCGTCGACTGCCTCTCCGTGTACCCTGGGGGGTGTGGCTCGTCCACGAGGTGGTCGCCGAGAGCTACAGGGCGAGTCTCGAACGCCTTTACCCGGCATAGAACGGCAGGTCGCACGTTTTCCTTCCCATCTCCCGAACCCGGTCGGGGTCGTCGACAGCGCGCTCCGTTGTGTGAAATCACGGCCTCGATCGCCTGCAGTCCGCTGGAGCCGGCTCGCCGAACAATACCGTCTCGCTGACCGATAATTATATGTAGTGTGGTGTTGTAGCAAAAGGCATGGTCGACAGTGACCGCCAGCCGGAGGAACGCGACAGCGCCAGCACCGAACAGTCGAAGGGAACGTCACGTCGGTCGGTTCTGACCCGGGGTGCAGGCGGTCTCGCGGCGATGGCGTTTGGCGGACGTGCCTCCGCCGACACCGAGTCGTCCGTGGCGAGCGAAGCAGCGGGGCCCAGCGGAACCCAGCAGGCCCGTGAAACCGTTCCGCCGAACGCCTCGGCATCCAAAATCCAGAAGCGGATCGACAGGGCTCACCGGAAAACCGACGCTCACGGCTACGGGATCGTCGATGGAGAGGGGCGGACGTACACCATCGGTGAGTCGCTCGTCCTTCGGTCGAACACCGTCCTCCAGAACATGAAGATTCGG
>NZ_BAFM01000039.1 GCF_000334895.1 Halococcus agarilyticus
AATAAGGGCAACAACGCCCTCGTTGTGCGATACGGCCTCATGTGACAAAGAGATTATGGCCGAGTCAATTTCTGCTACAATAGGAGCGGTAGTTTGATAACGATAGCCTCTGCTGATGGATGTAACTCGGTCAAAAAGGAACCGGGTGCGGGGAATGAGCCACCATTCCCTGCCGCAAGCAGCAACCTATGGATGACACAGAGAGACCCATCGATAATCAAAGTATCGATGGCACGACCGAGACCGTATCGATAGCCAAAGACGAATACGAGCGACTGAAGGAACTTGCGGAAGTTGGGAAACTGGTTGAAGTTCGTGGCGATACCGAGAACCCTGCGCTCGAAGATATTTGGTTGGCCGGACAGCCAGTCGGGAAACTCATAGAATCAACCAGAAAAGAAGTCCGTGAAATCGATTCTAAGGATGAAAACCCCACCTCTTCGGCGGACAAAGAGGGTTCGCAGAACGAGGATACTACGCTTGAACGGATAGCGGACGATGAACAAGAGAACCCTGCTGGTATCCAAATGGGACCGTCGGTCGAACGAGCAGCAGCGGTAATGGAAAACTGGTTCGAATGGTCGAACAAAGCTCCGCGAGGTCGGAACATCAAAGACGGGTTGCTCAACCTGATTGAGACTGCTACGGATGAATCCCTCGCGTGGCGGCAAATCTACCGTGCGTGCAAAAAGGTTGAACAGTTGACGAAAGGGAAGATAGTGTTTACGAAACACAAGAAACACGGGTGGATGCTGATACAACCGTCGTCAGAGGGAACATAGGAGCATCCGTCAGAGAACAGTCCTAAAATGACGATGGTCTAACACGACCCTCTCGTTTCACGAACCGTGTTGTAGTATAGATATGTCGTTTAGCGGTGGGTACACTACCTGTTCTTGCTGTTCTTGCATAGTGAGAGAACAAAGGGTCTCGCGTAACCTCTGCCGACGGGTGTCAGTAAGACCTATCCTCGTTAGTCGAAACCGGATATTGTCCGCTCAACCCGTCGAGTGTTGCGCCAATCGCTTTCTTTCACAATCTTCGACCCTCTCGAATACAAACGAGGTACGTTTACCCCACTCTTTGGCGGGAGAATCACCCTCCGGCGAAGGGATTAGTCGTCTGATTCAACGTATTCCAGCAAAGAGTATTCTTCCGACCCACAGTTAGGACACTCGGCGTTACCCACGGCATACGTACCAGTATCGGATATAGCAAGAGCAGTTATCGCACCACACTCGTCGCATTTGCCAGCAGCCCTATCCATATCTTCGACAGTCATGGTTCAATCAACACAGATAGGTATGGTAATCGTTGCGGTCAACCGGAGCTGTCGAGTAGGGGAATCATGAAGGTTCGTGATAATTGTCCGTAGTGGGGTACAGGTGTTCTGAATCAGAACCCATCCGCTCTTTGCTCATACAGCTCTTGCGCCATTTCAGCAAAATTCCGCGACGTGTACACCTTGCTCCTATTGCCAGCGTTCATTTGAGCGGACCAAAGTAGTTCGGCAAAGTCTGACTGTCGAACATCAACCCCTTCATCATTCAGGGAAACCAGATTGCCGACCATGTATCTGCTCGCCGGAGTCGCTGGACCTTTCCCTTTGTCACCGGGATATTCTTTTAGCTCATCATAGTCGAGTTTTCGAGCAGATATGGCCTGCTCGACCGAATGATACTCCGGTTTCGCAACAGAGCAGTTTCGAACGTAACTGTCGAGCGCGGGTCTGAAATCCTCCGCTTTCATCGAACCGTCAACCCATATCAATAAATGCCAATGAGTTTGCCCATAGTTCCGTTCCTTCGACGGTGTATATAGTTTGATATATGTGTAATCCCGGTCGCCGACTGCTCGACGGATTTGCTTCATGACTGTCGAGTGTGTCGAGTGAATCCGGTCGTGATAATCCAGTATCGGTGTACTTTTTGAGTCCTCGAAACACCCTCCACCGCCCGTTATCATAATCGTATGCGGGTTCTTGTAGCGCCATTGAACCAGTCTATCAACATCTAATATCCGGGCACATTGATAATCTGCATGAGCAGTCGAGTAGGCATGATTAGGAGGGCCTTGCGACGACTGCTCTTTGTCTGTCAACCACGACTTGAATTGCTCGACACGTTCCCCTTGCGTGATATTGCTAAGTTCGGGAATTTGATTTGATACGGCGATACGTGATAGTTCATTACATTTGTCCGTAGTGGGGTACAGGTGTTCTGATTGACCCACCTGCTCCGGTTCGCTCGACGTGTCGCCGTGGTCCCAATCGGATTGATATTGCTCAATGGCGCTACTCATGAGCAACCACCAAATTCGAGGGACGGCAGTCTATTTGCAAGCTATTCGTTCGTGTCGTACCCGATACGTTATCCGAAAGGTTTATATATCGGTAGAGATAATATATCCATGTATTGGTCATACGTTGCTCCGACTGGTCCTCGTCCCGTGATTTGATGGGTCACGGAAACTCGACCTATCTGTTTATTCAATCTTTCATAGTGACAAGTATTCGGTTCTGGTATTTAAGTGTTTCGTAAACCCTATTTTGATTTATCGTTGACGGGTTTATGTCAATCACAGCATAAGATGGCGCTCGCATACACTCGCTATCTTGTCGAGCGGTATCCAGTCTCGACAAGCGAGAGCTTCAACCGCTCGACGCCCGGATGAATGTCGAGCAGGGCTATGCCAGCGACCGCGAGCAGTTATCCTGAAAAGATACGCTCTGCTAAATCGGACTGGATTTTTTCCACCTCGGATTTTTCCTCTTCGGATAACTGCTCACTTTCGCTCGACGTAACCCGCTCTGTGCTACCCGTCGCGCTATGTCGAGCGTATCCATCCATAGACTCTTTCCGGTCGTTCGAACCGCCAGAGTCGCCCGAGAAGACACGTTCCGCGAGGTCCGCCTGTTTCGCTTCAATGTCGCTCTGCTCATTCATTTCTTCCGCCGAATGAGTAGCAATGCCTTCACGTAATGCGGTTTCTACGACCGTCGAAGGGTCACTATCAGCATCGCTCTTGTCGAGACGGGGCGATAATTCCGCAAACTTGTCGAGATATTCTACTTTAACTTTAGTCATCTTAATCATCCTCCTGTTCTTCGACGTGATTTTTCAAAATATCCAGAACGTATTGGGAAAATTCGTTGTTCTGATAATCAAATTCGCTGTAATGTGCGTCGTCGTAATTTATATCACTATTCTCCTTCATTTCTTCAAGCTTTTCGGCATATTCGTCGGGGATTGACATAGTAACCCGTCTCACGTCACCTCTTTGTGTCGTGAATCGTCCGGGTTCTCCCGAATATCTCTGTTCGGAATCACTCATTTGTTGTCACCTCAACAGTAGTTCCCTCAATTTCTCTGTCGATGAAGTAAATCATGAGTAAATCCAAAGTCTCGTAATACGGCGTATTGGTATCGCTATGTACGTATCTCTGAATCTTGTTTAGTCGCTCGATGTCGTCTTTTCGGACGCGCATGGTCGTTCTATTATCTGTCATGTACTTCAGACCTCTCACTTGTACTATATTACAGGGTAAATATACGCCATACTCGGCGGGTATCCGACCGAACAGAAATCAGCCAGAGTCGAGACTGTCGAGCGCGAAAGCAGGGATACGGAAAAACGCAAGTGTCGAAATGAAATCGCACGGGAGAGAACCGGAACCCGCCGATTTCTAACGAATTGAGATTTTGCCTCAATCCGCCATGTCTTCCAACAAGATATGACTTGAACTTAGTCAGTTGTCTGACGTTATTACGCGGTTCTTTTCCACCCGTCTCCGGGCGTACTTAAGTACGTTCTGCAAGTATTTAAATCTTTTGACAAATCGAGCGTCGAGCGATAGTGTCGAGTAGGGCAATATGCTGATTTCTATTCAGAGCGCCGCATTTGCTCTGTGAGCGATTTCACGGCGAAAAGGCATCCAGCCATTCGTTTCGCGTTCAAGCACCCTTAGCGGTTGCGTGAGCGGGCGGTAGTTGCCCAAATCCGCGCGCAAGAAATGCGCGCGCTCTGCCGTCGGTTGCGGAACAGAGCAAGAGTCGAGCAGAGACCGCACTACCGCAACGACCGCCAGAGCAGAGAACGCAACTGGATAATACCGCAACCGTGCCGCGACCGCACAGAGCGATTGTAAGAGCGCAGAGCGCGTTGTGAGAGACGCGAAGGTTCGGGCAAAGGAATAGGTCTAAACTACATCCAAGTGGCCGTAGTACGCCTCTGTGGTCGAACGCGAAGCGTGACGCAACCGTTTCGTTACCTCAATGAGCGGTTTGCCGTCGCGCCGAACCATTCGGTAGAACACCGAATGACGCAACTGGTGCGGGCCTACGTCCGACGGTTCGCCTCTGCCTTCGGGCGCTCTTGGGCGAACCTCTGCCTGCTCTGCGGCTTTCCCGACCATGTTCCTGATTCCTTGAGTCGAGATTCTATCCGACGACCTTCCGGGGAATAGTGCGACGGTATCCTTTCGCTGATACCAAGAGCCATTAATGTACTTCCGAAGCGTTCGCAGAGTATCGCTTGCAAGCCCGATAGTCGCGGGCTTCGGGCCACTATACGGTTCGTCTTCATTCCGGTCCTCTGGCGCGACGTATCCCTTTTGGATTGACGCGGGAATTGAAAGAACGCCGTCTTGAAAGTCAATCATGTCCGTGTCGAGCAAGCGCGTCTCATTCACCCGAAGGCCCGTATCGGCCATGACTGCTATCAGAGCATCGTTACGGTCGGCAAGATAGTGGGCGCTCTGCTCGACTGTCGCCATTCGCATTTCATCTATCTGCTCTGGCTTGAGCCAATACGTCGGTTTGTCGCCCTTGTCAACTTGGGTTTTCTCTGAACGGCCTGTTTTCGCTGTTTGGGATTCGCTCTGCATACGACATACACCGTTTGCCACCCACTTAGTTCTACCGAACTTTGGAGTTCTACCAGAAACCGAAAGTTGAGAGTTAGATAGTTGTCACGTTAGCGGATACCGTCGTTGTGAGCCTTGAGGCGTATGGTATTGGGCGATGCGGTTATGAGTCGCTTGAGCAGAGTGTTGGCTATTCAACTACTCTGTGTCGAGCAAGAGCGCGTGATTGAGTCGAGACCCACGGGTATCCGGCGACTGTCTCTGTCGCGCGCACTTATTGATTTGCTAACAGGATGTATCTGCTCGACAGCTCTGATTGCTCTGTCGAGTGTATCGGCCTATGCCTTCGCCCTCTGGCGTTTTTCTTTTTAGTGTCAGCATATAATGTCAATTATTTGATGCCCCCATCGACTTCAAAAATCTCGCGTGATATTGCCTGCGTTTTTGACGTATCACTACTGTCGCACCACCGTTACCTAATAGAGAATCAACTACTCAAGGTCTCTCGACAAGATAGACAGCAAAATAGTGGGGGAAACGGATTGAAATTTTCCTGACAGCGGATTGATAAATTAGAAATCCAATGAATAGTTCCCATCAATTTTAATATGTAAATAGAAGTGTCATACTGATTGATTTGTCTCCGGTCGTGTCAATGATTCTCACGTTCCGAAAGGTGTTACAGTAGTGATACCCCACAAGCAGTTAAACAACCAACACGTTTATAAACGTGAAAATACTAACTAATAACATGATTGAAGATTATCACGACAAGTGGGAGAACATGAAATCTACAAGCAAGCTCATTCGTTTCTGTCGGAACCAGCAAGAGTATGCCGACCGACTTACCAGATATGAAAAGATGGCTGTCTATATTGCTTGCAATATCCAAAATATCGGCAATCGCGCGAAAAACGGATATTGGCTCGACTCGTCGGATGTAAAACATCTAATGTATGCTCGGAACGACAAAGAAATCACAGGAAACAGCATTATCAAAGAAGTTGAAAGACTGTCCGCAAACGATGTTTATGTTGACAAGAGTGATGAACCGACGGTCTTGTTTTTCCCGAGTGAGACAATCGAGAAAATTAACGCTCCTACGGTTAGCGCGCCGGATTTGACCGAAAACGAAATCGACCAGAACTTAGGGATATATGCCGATGACTAACGATTCTTGAACCAACGATACCATTCGACCGGCCACGGTGCGTTATCCGACCGTTGCTCTTGCTCTAAATCCTGCCGGAGTCTTGCGATTTCTTCTTGAGTATTATCCCGAGCAATCTCCCTGTTTCGAGATTCATCTAACCTGTTCTCCAAATCTCTCACTTCTTGCTCAAGGTTTCGGTCTTTTTCATACTCATCGATTACGTATCTCATACTTTCCGACCGATTATCACACGGCCCGTCGTCGCTCGAAAGTTCATCGATTAACTCGACTTGTTCCGGTCGGATAGATATAGTGAGCCTTTCCATGATTACGGAATTGCATACGCCGAACGGATAGGTGTTTGGGCGGATGAGCGCATGACACCTTGACATCCAAGTGCAACTTCTATTGAAACGAGGAAAGAAACGCTCTACCGACAGTATGGCGTATCACCGAAACTACTGCACCAAATGTAATTGGAGTGCCAGCACCGAGCATCACAGTAGCTATGAGGTTACAAGTGAGGCAATAGCGCACTTTTGTGAGACACATCACAACATCGATTACGAGGCTGTTGTTGACCTCCAGAGTATCCCTGTCGAGTAAGAGGGAGTAGGTATGCGAACAGCAGCGGAGTAGCGTGATGCGCTGCTGTGACGCTTAGAATCGATGTGAGCGACACGGGACAAGTGGGGGAGAACCCCCGTGGTCCGTGCCTCTGGCATCACCGG
>NZ_BAFM01000040.1 GCF_000334895.1 Halococcus agarilyticus
TGATCGGCCGCCCACCCAAGTTTGCACGGTGATCTGCACTCAGTGGTCGAGTGGACAGACGCAAAGTCCGCGTCGTTCGTCCAGAACTACTATGATACAACGAAGTTCAATCCCTATGAGATCGAATTCGAGCCGATACCTGGTAATGTAAAGAGCGGACGGACAGTCCCAATCAGGTTCACTGTCACTAACGAGGGGGACCCAATCACCCATCTCGACCTGACCGTTGAGGTGACGCTGCCGAACGGTGAGGAAAACGATGTGAACTACAAGTCACAGGAAGACGGCCGTTACCACGTCAACGTGCGTACTGCTAGAGAGTTGCCGGGCGACTACACCATCTCGGTGTACGATCCGGACGACAACCAGATCGAGTCTCTCACGTTCACAGCGCGGTAACGCCAACCACCGTCGGGCGGTGTTTAGTTAAGCGTGAAAAGTGAGGCGGGTGGATCTCTTGCTGATCCATGGCAGAAATCGCCCGCCTCGTCGGTCGTAGTGGTTGGATCGACACGGGATTTGTGAAACGAGAGCGGACACCCGAGCCAGCGATGAAGCTCGGTATTCAATCGCATCTCGCGGAGCTCTCACTGTCGAATACCGTCTCGTTGCTCGAAAACCTGGGTGTCGAGCGCTCTCGAAAAGCGATTCACGACTGGGTGCAGAAGGCTGATCTACAGCCCACTGAGGGTCGAAGCCCGAATCACATCGCGCTCGACGAAACGGTGATTCGGATCAATTCCCAACAATACTGGCTGTAACCCCGAAGCGAACCAACTACTCCACGCTCGGCTCTCCCCGACTACGACGACCGCAGCAACACAGATATTCCTCAGCGAACTACGTGAGAAACACTCCGTCGAATCTGCTGTGTTTCTGGTCGATGGCGCTCAGCATCTCCAAACTGCGCTTTCGAGAGCTGGGCTCCGATTTCATCCCGAACAACATGGAAATCGGAACAGCGTCGAACGCGTTTTCCGCGAACTGAAGCGCCGAACGTCCTCGTTCCCGAACTGCTTCAGCCACGTTTTCCCTGAAACCGCTGAAAACTGGCTCCAAGCGTTCGCTACCTGGCTCAATGCGACTAACTAAACACGACCCGACGGTGGGCCCAAACACTCAATAGCAGGCGTCTCAACCGTCTCTGTGAGCAGTTCTTGGAGAGTCATCCACCTCGACCCAGGAACTGCTCATACTTTGATTAGACACTACAAAATCAACATATAATTTCATATTTGTGGTTCAATCGTTTCCGCGTCGTCGAGCTTCCGGTTGCGGAGCGCGTCGCCGGTCTTGGCGTCGAAAAGATGGATCGCGTCCTCGGGGAGCCGTGCAATCGCGGGCTGGCCCGCCTCGACACGCCGGAGCCCGCCGATGGTCGCCACGAACGTGCGGGACTCGTCCATGTCGAGTTCGGATGTCTCGTCCGCGTTGTCCTCGAACGCGAGGTAGACGTTGTTGCCGCTGCCGACCGGTTCGACCACGTCCACCACGGTCCGGAAGTCGTGGTCGCTTTCGGCTGTGTCGACGAGCTCGATGTCTTCCGGCCGCACGCCGAGCGTCACGCGGGATGCGTCGCCGATCGACTCCTGAGTCTCCTCGGAAAGCGGGTACTCGAACCCGTCGCCGACGAGTCGTTCGTTCTCGACGGTGGTCTCGAAGAAGTTCATCGAGGGCTCACCGATGAACCCCGCGACGAACTGGTTCGCGGGTTCGTGGTAGGCCTCCAGGGGCGTGGCGACCTGCTGGAGCCGGCCGTCGTCGAGGATCGCGATTCGGTCGCCCATCGTCATCGCCTCGGTCTGGTCGTGAGTGACGTAGACGGTGGTGACCCCGAGATCCTCCTGAATGCGCTGGAGTTCGGTCCGCATCTGGGAGCGCAGCTTCGCATCGAGATTGCTGAGCGGCTCGTCCATCAGGAAGACGGCGGGATCGCGGACGATCGCGCGGCCGAGCGCGACGCGCTGTTGCTGGCCGCCCGAGAGTTCGCCTGGCTTGCGGTCGAGCAGGCGACCGATCCCCATCATCTCGGCGGAGGACTCGACGCGCTCTCCGATCTCGTCGTCGGGCATCTCCGTGCTCTCTTCGAGCCCGAAGCTCATGTTCTCGCGCACGGTCATGTGGGGGTAGAGCGCGTAGCTCTGGAACACCATCGCGATGTCCCGATTGGCGGGCTGGCGGTCGTTGATCGCCTGCCCGTCGAGAGTGATCGTTCCCTCGGTGACGCTTTCGAGCCCCGCGATCATCCGGAGCGTGGTCGACTTGCCACAGCCCGACGGCCCGACGAGAACGATGAACTCGCCGTCGTCGATGTCGGCCGAGACGTCGTCGACCGCGACGATCTCGCCGCCACCGTCCGCGAAGCGTTTCGTCACGTGATCAAGCGTGAGCTCAGCCATCCGTCGCCAGCCTCCAGTCGGTGTCGTGTGTCATGGATGTCGTGGGTCGTGATCGCGTCATGTTCCGTCCCCCGTGCCACCAATCAAAATCAGCGCGAGCAGCAACACGTTCTAAATTCGGGGAAATTGATACAATAGCGTCACCGCGAACATCAGGGTCGACAGCGGCAGCATGGTCTGCCGGTGAGTCCTGAACGTGCTCGGCGTTGTTATGTGTCAATCCAGTCATTGTGCTAGTATTGTACTCCTTTGACAAATTGATCACCGAATAGAAGGTACACAAGCAGTGTAGGGAGTGCTACTACAAAAGCTCCCGCCATTTGACGATTATACAACTGTGCGAATCCACTATTGAGGTTGTTCAATGCTACAGTTGCTGGTGCTGCGTTACCACCACCGGTGAGAACTAATCCATACAAAAACTCGTTCCAAATCTGAGTGAATTGAAATATACATACTACAGCGAACATGGGGTAGGACAAAGGCAAGATGATCTTTCTATATATTGATACCAATCCTGCTCCGTCTATCCGAGCTGCTTCAATCAATTGATTGTCTATTGTGAGATAGTATCCCCTAAACAGGAGTGTGCAGATGCTGATCCCATATGCAGTGTGTGTCACAATCAACTCAAGTATCGTTGCATAATACGGTTGAATCCAAGGAAGTGCAAATAGGTCAAATGGTCCAATATTAGACAACAACATCTGGAGATCAACGATTGACCAAAAGCGAGAAAGAGGGACTATTATAGCTTGTTTAGGCAGAAATGCAGCTGCTACGAATAACGCCAT
>NZ_BAFM01000041.1 GCF_000334895.1 Halococcus agarilyticus
TATATCGTGCACGCCCTTCATCGCTAACTTCTCCACGAATAGATATATTACCAGTTCCACGTCGGGCTGGCTCAATATACCATGCCGAGGGCATCTGGTGCTCAAGATCAAATATCATCTGCGTATCGTAGTCTGTGTTCGCATAGGTGATCTGATCATCACTGGATGGAGAGTTATCTATCAGCAGAAGCGTACTGCCTTGCATGTTTCCTATCTGCAAATGAGCTGCCTGTGTCCATTTTGGCAGGCGATTTACGTTCAAATTATTTTTTCTAACATATGAGCGGACTCGCGCGAGAAATTCTATTCCATGACGTTTGTAATCGAGCTGTAGAGGTAAGGGATCTTGATGTACCATTGTGATTCTATCGATTTTGTAGCTGAGTAATGATAATAAGCATTGCTTGTAGTACGGCTCAGAATTTCATATGATGTGTACGACTCCTGGTGCGGTAGATACCGAGTTAGTGCTACATAAGGGCCTCATCGACCACTTTTAACCAGCACTCTGTGCTATTCAACCAGGTGGTCTATACAGCCATACGAGGAGTGCGAGGTTCGGATCGAGGCGCAAACCGTTCATGTTGGTACACACCTGGTTAGTATCCAGGGGAACCAGGTTCGATTTGAACCGAACGAGGTCAGTTTCACCAGAACTGGCGGAACTGGAATCTGACACACTAACAGGTGTTTTAACTCGACTATTGAGCTTCCGCTGGTAGTGGTCCATCTCATCCAGAACAGTCTCGCGTGCCACGTACTCGGCTTCCGCGTTCGCATCAAACGTCGCACTCGTCGTTACGTCCTGGCTTTGAGTCTGTCGGCACACGGCAGCATGTTCGATCATCGGCAGCGGTGCCTCCTCGCCACCAACATGCGGAACTTGGGACGCCACGTACCGCGCTGCTGCCGAAGGCGTCCCTCGTTCGTGATCACGCTGTCCTTGTGGTTCGTGAACGAGTTCGCTACTGTGCCGGACAGACACGACTTGTTCGGCATGATGGTAGATGGATCTCGCCACAGGCGATTCCTCTACGTGTGCATCGAGGACTGGCTGTAGGTCAGACGGTTCGATCTCGCCCTGGAGGTAGGCGAGGACATGAACGTGGGAATATCCCTTCGCACCGTTGCCAGAGACTACAGTACAGTACGAGATACCGTCGCAACGGTTCATCACCTGGTACATCTTCTGAGCAACGGTATGGCGGGATTCGAGGAGTTCACGCCGGAACTGTACCGGATCACAGAACTCGTTCGTTGACGTGAGGAACTGTCCACCAAGTGTGAACAGAGCAATGCTGTAGTCGTCGTACTGGCGTTGTACGTACCGATCTTGGTCCAGGATTTGGGCGTACCGCCTGTTCGCTTTCGACTGAAGACCGTTGCTATACGCTGGATTGGCGGACTCTCCGGCGTACTCGGTCAAGAGGTCCAAAACATCCTCAGACCACTGCTGCTGAGTGCCGTCAGATCGTGTCAGATCTGTTTTGAGTCGTCGGGAAGGCTGATACCATCGCTGGTACTCAGGATTCCATTGCTCGGCAGCACGGGTCGCTTCAGACGCGAGCGAGCCTCGTGTAGTCGCATTCGTGCTCATAGGTTCGCACCTCGCACTGCTGGCGGATAACCTATCGTATGGTTACAGAAATAATCGAGGTGGCCACCGTAACGCTTAAGTAGATGGGTCTCGTTAAATATTGTTAGAGGCACACGATCACCTCGTGTTGGTCCTCAAGGCGAGCACATCGTTTCGGCGTATGTGTTTGTCCTATCATATCTGGTCAACTCGGTGGAGGCTCAAGCTCCACAACCACGTTTTCTTTGTGCTCTCGACGGATAGAAATATCCATCTGCACGCGAGCGAATGAAAACGTCTTAATATCCTTACGTATTCCAGATACTTAAAATTTTCTGTGTCCAGATATGTTCCAATTACTTACGCCCATGCACTACCAGTATATTTCAAAACCTGGCCCTTACTTCCGGATAAGACTCTCGTGCGTGGCGGTTTCGGCAGGTTAGAGACCGACAGGTGCAGCGGTCTCGGCGGGTCTCGACGCGCTCCGTGCTTAAGTGCCGAGCACGTCGAGCACGCCACCGAGACCTCGATGTGTGATGGTGAGCAGTTCATGTTAGCCAAACGTTTTTTTNTT
>NZ_BAFM01000042.1 GCF_000334895.1 Halococcus agarilyticus
GCGGCGTACTCGGTGGCGATCTCCATGTCGGTGCGCGCGAGCGCGAGTGCGGCGTTGTCGATCGTCGTCCGGAAGAACGCCCACTCGTCGTACATCGACCGAAGCGTGTCGGTCGAGCCGCCCTCGTCGAGGTAGGCCTCGATCCCCGCCCCGAGGCCGTACCAGCCGGGGAGAATGCACCGCGACTGCGTCCACGAGAACACCCACGGGATCGCCCGGAGGTCCTCGACGGTGCGCTCGCCCGACCGCGAGGCGGGCCGCGAGCCCATGTTGAGCTCCTCGATCACGGTGATCGGCGTGGCCTGCTCGAAGTACGACACGAACCCGTCCGTGTCGAGCAGATCCTGATACGCCGTCCGCGCCGCGTCGGCGATCGTGGCGGCCGCGGCGACCCACTCCTCGGGCACGTCGTCTGCGGGCTGATCGAGCGATCGTGCCCGCGCGCGGATCTGGGCGTTCAGCATCTGTTCGAGGTTACGTTCGGCGATGCGTGGGTTGGCGTACTTCTCGGCGATCGCCTCGCCCTGTTCGGTGAACTTGACCTGGCCGTTGATCGTCTCGTTCGGGAGCGCGAGCAGCGCCTCGTTCATCGGGCCACCGCCTCTGGAGATCGAGCCGCCGCGGCCGTGGAACAGCCGGAGGTCGACGTCGTAATCGTCGACGATGTCGGCGAGCCGGCGCTGGTTGCGGTAGAGGTCCCAGTTCGCGGCGAAGAACCCGTTCTCCTTGTTCGAATCGGAGTAGCCCAACATCACTTCCTGAAGGTTGCCGCGGGCGGCGAGCGCCTGGCCGTACGCCTCGTTGTCGAACAGGGTGCCCATGATCTCGCGCGCGCCGTCGAGGGCGGCCTCGGTCTCCAGAAGGGGAACGACGTCGAGCCCGCAGTACTCGGGGAGCTCGACCGCACCCGCCTGGTCGGCGAGGAACAGGACTTCGAGCACGTGACTCGGCTTCTCGGCCATCGAGATGCAGTAGGTGTCGATCGCGTCCGCGCCGTACTCGCGCTGCCAGTCGTTCAGTCGGTCGAACCGTTCGAGCACGCGCGCCGCGGGGTCGAACAGTCCCTCGCGATCGGTGACGTCGATCAGCGGCGCGTCCTGGAGGATGGCCTCGGTCAGGAGTTCGACGCGTTCGTCCTCGTCGAGGCTCTCGTAGGCGATGTCCTCGCGGCCGAGCGCCGCAGCGATCGCCTCGGTGTGTTTTTCCTGGTGGTCCCGGAGGTCGAGCCCAGCGAGGCAGAACCCGAAGGTTTGGGCCTGGCGTTCGAGCGGGTCGACGTGGACCGCGGCGATCCGCTCGCCGCCGTTCGCCCGGAGGCTGGTTGCCAGCGCGTCGAGATCGGCGGTGAAATCGGCCACCTCGTCGTACCCGTTCGGCCGGACGTCGCCGATGCGTTCGAGGCGCTCGCCCATCAGTCGGAGATGCTGACGGTAGGGCTCGTCGGGATAGCGCTCGCGGGCCTGCTCGGCGAGCGTGGGGAAGCGCTTGCGGTTCGCGGCGAGGCGATCGTCGAACGTCTCACCGGTGTCGAGCCGGTCGGCGTCGTGGGCGAGCACGCGCGAGAGGTCGGCGAGCGCCTCCTGGTACTTCTCCAGAACGCTCCGGCGCTGTCGCGCGAGGGTCTCGCTCGTGACCTCGGGCGTGACGTAGGGGTTGCCGTCCCTGTCGCTGCCGGCCCACGACCGGAACTCGAACAGCTTCGGGACCTCCACATCGTCGAACTCCGCCCCGAGCGTGTCCTCGATCTCGCGGTAGACCTCGCCGGTCGTATCGAAGAGGGTGTTTTCGAGATACCAGTGAACGTTGCGGGCCTCGTCGAGCGGTTCGGGCTGGCGCTCGCGGATCTGGCGGGTCCCCCAGAGGCTCGTGACCTGGGCTTCGAGCGCGTCCTCGAGCTGTTCGCGCTCGGTGTCGGTCAGCCGGCGCTCGTCGAGCTCGACGAGGTGGTCCGCGATGGTGCGGAGCTTCGCCTTCACCGTCTTGCGGTGGGCCTCCGTGGGA
>NZ_BAFM01000043.1 GCF_000334895.1 Halococcus agarilyticus
TGGTCGCGAACCCGTAGGTGCTCCACGAACCGTTCCCCTCGATCGTCAGCACGTCCGGCAGGAATCGCTCGATTCCGACCCGCTCCCCGTCGAAATACAGCGTGGCGTCGCCGCTCAGGCTGAGGTTCGTGATCTCGCCGGTGATGGTGTACCCATCGGAGCCGTCGATCACCCCGCCGGTCGCGCGCTGCCCATCGGCGCTGATCTCGTCCGCCCCGCCGATGTTGTTCCGCGGGCTAACGCTGCCACTCACCGAGAACCCGTAGGTAACCCACGTACCGCTACTCTCTCGGATCGTGAGCGTACGCTCGACGTCTTGGTCGACCTTCTCGCCGTTGCGATAGACGGTCGCTCCCTCATCCACGCTGAGGTCGGTGAGCCCTCCCGAAACGTAGTAGCTATCCGAGCCGCTCGCGACCCCGCCGGTTGCACGTCCTGCATCAGTGTCGATCTCATCAGCACCGCCCAAGCCAGCACGCGGAGCGATACCGCCGCCGGTCGCGAACCCGTAGGTGCTCCACGAACCGTTCCCCTCGATCGTCAGTACGTCAGGCAGGAACTGCTCGGCACCCACCTCCTCGCCGTCGAGATACAGCGTCGCGTCGCCGCCCAGACTGAGGCTCGTGATCTCGCCGGAGAACGTATAGCTGTCGTAACCGCCGGCCACCCCTCCGGTCGCACGCCCGGCCTCGGCGTCGATCTCGTCCGCTCCGCCGATATACCGCCGTGGGGCGAGATCGCCGCTCACCGAGAACGCATACGTGACCCACGACCCGCTCCCCTCGATCGTGAGCGTGTGCGAAAGTGCCG
>NZ_BAFM01000044.1 GCF_000334895.1 Halococcus agarilyticus
GCATGTCCTTGAGGTAGACCGTCGTCTTCACGACGTCGTCGAGCGAGGCGTCGGCGGCCCCGAGAACCGCCTCGACGTTTTCGAGCGTGCGTCGGGTCTGTTCGTCTGGCGACCCATCGATCACGTCGCCGGTGTCGGGATCGACTGGTCCCTGGCCCGAGACGTAGATGGTGTCGCCCTCGACGATCCCCTGCGAGAACGGGCCGATGCTTGCCGGTGCGTCGTCGGTTTCGAGTTCGTCCATGGTACTGCTGTCGCGGCGCGACAGCGCGTTCATCAGGGACGACGAACCGCAAAACGCTACCGGTCCGTGACGGTGCGACCGATGGAAAGTGACCTATCCGAGGTAGTCGCGGGCGCGCTCGTGGAGCGGGGCGAACCCCTCGGCGCTTCCGACGCCGGTCCGTTTGCCGAGCACGATCCCCTCGGCGTGGATCCCGTCGAGGAGGGTGTCGAACTCGGCGTCGATCCCGCCGTGTTCGGTGAGGAAGGCGACCTGGGACTCGTGCTGTTCGATCGCCTCCAGCTTCCGATCGACGTGCTCCGTGATGTCGACGAAGACCGATGGTTCGAACGCGGAGGTGGGTTTCCCGAAGTAGTGGACGTTGTCCGGATCGCACGGCTCGTGGTCGGTCTCGGCCAGCGGGAGCGACGCCATGTAGTAGGCGTCGGTCACCAGCCGGGAGGTCGCTCGATGATCGGGATGCATGTCGTCCCGGAAATGCGTGAGAACCACGTCGGGATCGTACCGTCGGAGTGCGTCGACGATCCGCAGTCGGTTGTCGAGCGAGTACTCGATCCGGCCGTCC
>NZ_BAFM01000045.1 GCF_000334895.1 Halococcus agarilyticus
CCCGTCAGGGCGCTCGGGGTGCGCCTCCACGCTGCGGGGCTGTCGCTGCGAGAGACGGCGGCTGTGCTGGAGCTGTTCGGCGTCAAGTGCTCGCATCAGGCGGTCTTCCAGTGGGTCCACCGCCTCGCCGAGCACCTCCCAGACCCGCCGCGGAGCGCTCCGCGGCGGGTCGCTGTCGACGAAACCGCGGTGCAGATCGGCTCCGAGTGGTGCTGGCTGTACGCTGCGATCGATCTGGATTCGAAGCTGTTGCTCGGCGTGCGGCTGTCGCCGCGGCGAGGGTCGTCCGCCGCTGCGGCGTTCCTTTCGGAGCTAAAGGAGCGCCACGACCTTTCTGCGGCGGAGCTGTTGGTCGACGGCTTCGGCTACCTGACCGCTCTCGCGCGCACGGATCTGAGCGGTCAACTCGAATACACTGAACGTGATAAGATCGAGAAGTGGCTCCAGACGCTGAAAATGCGGGTCAACCGCTTTCACAACACCTGGAACGGCGGGCTCGCCAGCGCTGCGCGCTGGCTCGCCGCCTTCGTCCACTACTACAATTTCCAGCGACCCAATCAAGCGCTTGATAACCGCACGCCAGTCAAGGAGGTGCTGAAGCGTTGACTAGACAGTGCC
>NZ_BAFM01000046.1 GCF_000334895.1 Halococcus agarilyticus
CGACCCTGGAGACGGTGGCGATCTCGTCGAGGCTCCGGGGGGTGCCGGCCTGTCGGGCGGCGGCGTAGAGCGCGCTCGTGGAGACGCCCTCGATGGAGCGTCCGGGAAGGAGGTCCTCGTCGAGCGCGCGACGGTAGATCACGCTCGCGGTCTCGCGCACGGAGTCGGGGAGACCGAGCGCGCTCGCCATGCGGTCGATCTCGCCCAACGCTTGCTTGAGGTTGCGCTCCTTCGAGTCCCTGGTGCGGAATCGCTCGTTCCAGGTGCGCAGACGCTGCATTTTCTGGCGCTGGCGGCTGGAGAGGCTGTTGCCGTAGGCGTCCTTGTCCTGCCAGCCGATGTTGGTCGAGAGGCCCTTGTCGTGCATCATGTTCGTCGTCGGGGCCCCGACGCGGGACTTCTGGTCGCGCTCGGCCGAATCGAACGCGCGCCACTCCGGCCCACGGTCGATCTCGTCGGTCTCGACGACGAGCCCACAGTCGGTACAGACGGTCTCGCCGTGCTCGGTGTCGCTCACCAGCCGGCCGCCACACTCCGGGCA
>NZ_BAFM01000047.1 GCF_000334895.1 Halococcus agarilyticus
TGGGGTTGAAGCAAGCCTCGCTACGGGCTATCGTATTGGATATATAGTTTCAGACGAACCCTCGTGGGGTTGAAGCGGCTTGATATAGGACTGGATGAAGTCGCGGACCATGTTTCAGACGAACCCTCGTGGGGTTGAAGCGCGCGCTCCAGGGAACACTTCGGAGTAGCACAGCCCGTTTCAGACGAACCCTCGTGGGGTTGAAGCCTACGTGACTTACGGAGTAAGACTTAATAGGATGGTTTCAGACGAACCCTCGTGGGGTTGAAGCGCCTGGCGGGCCTCCGCGGCGGCCTCCTGGAGGATGGTTTCAGACGAACCCTCGTGGGGTTGAAGCGCGCTCGAACAGCACGGCGTGACGGCGATGGAGGGGTTTCAGACGAACCCTCGTGGGGTTGAAGCCTCGGGAGTGCTGGGTTACGTATCAACACAGCCGAGTTTCAGACGAACCCTCGTGGGGTTGAAGCGACGGGACGATGGTGTCCTCGGCGGGCGCGGTCAACTCGTTTCAGACGAACCCTCGTGGGGTTGAAGC
>NZ_BAFM01000048.1 GCF_000334895.1 Halococcus agarilyticus
CCGACGCTTCAACCCCACGAGGGTTCGTCTGAAACATTCACGTTCCGAGCGATGGACTGCTCGACGACGCTTCAACCCCACGAGGGTTCGTCTGAAACGGTGTCGCTCTCGCCACCCGATGTCGCCGGTGCTTGCTTCAACCCCACGAGGGTTCGTCTGAAACGTGCCCCCCACGATTGTCTCATGGGCTACAACTCTGCTTCAACCCCACGAGGGTTCGTCTGAAACGAGGGGTTGATCGACGCCGAGCGTGCCGAAACCGAGCTTCAACCCCACGAGGGTTCGTCTGAAACACGAATCTCGGTCACGTTGCCGTCAAGTTCGACCTGCTTCAACCCCACGAGGGTTCGTCTGAAACTGGGATGGCAAGGCTATCTGCCTTGCTGATAGTAAGCTTCAACCCCACGAGGGTTCGTCTGAAACTCGTGCATGGTGCCGTTCTCGTCAAACTGGATGGAGCTTCAACCCCACGAGGGTTCGTCTGAAACAGGAGGTCGGGCTTCTCGCTGGTGTTCTCGACGTA
>NZ_BAFM01000049.1 GCF_000334895.1 Halococcus agarilyticus
TTCGAGTCGAAGCGGTCGGGGGTTGGATGCTTCAACCCCACGAGGGTTCGTCTGAAACCGTGGCGCTCGTTCTTCAAGCTCAAGGAATCCGGCGCTTCAACCCCACGAGGGTTCGTCTGAAACGATCGAGGTCGAAGTCGACCATCAGGCTGTTGAGGCTTCAACCCCACGAGGGTTCGTCTGAAACGCGAGAGGGGCAGGTTACGCAAAAGAAGGTCTGCGCTTCAACCCCACGAGGGTTCGTCTGAAACCACGTCCGATCCGGCTGCGAGGAGGCCCGCTGATGGGGCTTCAACCCCCACGAGGGTTCGTCTGAAACACTTGACCCACCCGCTCAGTCAACGACCACCCGGGGCTTCAACCCCACGAGGGTTCGTCTGAAACTACTTCGGATATCCGTTGCCCAATAGCTTCTACGTGCTTCAACCCCACGAGGGTTCGTCTGAAACGCGTGGGTCCGTGAGGCTATCGAGCGGCGGATCGAAGCTTCAACCCCACGAGGGTTC
>NZ_BAFM01000050.1 GCF_000334895.1 Halococcus agarilyticus
GAGCCGCTTGTCGTGGAACTCGCTTCAACCCCACGAGGGTTCGTCTGAAACCGGACACTCGTAGGCGGCGCGGTCGTGGTCATCCCAGGCTTCAACCCCACGAGGGTTCGTCTGAAACCCGCTATGGGTCTCATCGCCTTGAGACCGCGGCATGCTTCAACCCCACGAGGGTTCGTCTGAAACTCGAGCGTCCCGCGTCGACTCTCTCACACGGACGCTTCAACCCCACGAGGGTTCGTCTGAAACTCGCACACGCGGTGCTTTACGTGCTTCTCAGCGTTGCTTCAACCCCACGAGGGGTTCGTCTGAAACCCAGCGGGGAAGTCCACGTTTCTCGACACCGTGAAATCGCTTCAACCCCACGAGGGTTCGTCTGAAACGAGTAACTTCGAGATACACAAACGCGAACACAAGCTTCAACCCC
>NZ_BAFM01000051.1 GCF_000334895.1 Halococcus agarilyticus
GGTTTCAGACGAACCCTCGTGGGGTTGAAGCGCCGACACGTTCGCAGCCACGCAGGTTGCACTCGTTTCAGACGAACCCTCGTGGGGTTGAAGCGGCGAGTGGCGGCCAGTTGACGTCGAAATCGCCTCGTTTCAGACGAACCCTCGTGGGGTTGAAGCATCTCGGACACGGTCTCCGGGATGGTCTCGACCGCGTTTCAGACGAACCCTCGTGGGGTTGAAGCATTCGCTACCTCCGAAGTCGAGGTACCGAATCTCCGGTTTCAGACGAACCCTCGTGGGGTTGAAGCCTTGAGCGTCCGCGAGAGGGTGAACGCCGCTTGCACGGTTTCAGACGAACCCTCGTGGGGTTGAAGCCA
>NZ_BAFM01000052.1 GCF_000334895.1 Halococcus agarilyticus
TTCGCTGATTTGGATAGTGGTCGACACGGCCTATAGTTTCAGACGAACCCTCGTGGGGTTGAAGCGTTCATGATTCTTGGATTTTCCGGAGGTGCTCCGCCGTTTCAGACGAACCCTCGTGGGGTTGAAGCGTCTACGGCCAGGCCGTGCAGGACCTCAAAGATCAGTTTCAGACGAACCCTCGTGGGGTTGAAGCGGCCGCCACCCCCTCGACGGGCCGGCCGTCAGATA
>NZ_BAFM01000053.1 GCF_000334895.1 Halococcus agarilyticus
CACCGTCTCGTCCGGGATGTCGCCGAAGGAGTCGCCGCTTCAACCCCACGAGGGTTCGTCTGAAACCGCCGCTATCGTGGGCGAGGGGTGCTCTACTGCCGAGCTTCAACCCCACGAGGGTTCGTCTGAAACCCGACCCCTGTCAGGCACAGCCTGCAAGGTCAGATGCTTCAACCCCACGAGGGTTCGTCTGAAACGGGACCAGCATCACCGCAGGGCGGCAC
>NZ_BAFM01000054.1 GCF_000334895.1 Halococcus agarilyticus
ACTCGCTGGCTACTCAGGGGTCCGCGCGTTTCAGACGAACCCTCGTGGGGTTGAAGCCGACGTGGGTGAACTGCATCGCCCGCGACAACGGGAGTTTCAGACCGAACCCTCGGTGGGGTTGAAGCTGCTGGGGTGTATAACAGCACACCCAAAGGCATTAGTTTCAGACGAACCCTCGTGGGGTTGAAGCCGGCGGCTG
>NZ_BAFM01000055.1 GCF_000334895.1 Halococcus agarilyticus
AAATGACACCGGCTCGTGGGCGTGCGACTGCGGCCACGACCTTCAACCCCACAAGGGTTCGTCTGAAATCGGGTGCTCGTTGGCCGCCGCTTCGGATACCTCCCTTCAACCCCACAAGGGTTCGTCTGAAATCATCTATCAATATCCTGTAGATGGTATTTGGCCTT
>NZ_BAFM01000056.1 GCF_000334895.1 Halococcus agarilyticus
CTGTTGTGGTGACGTGCTCATGGCTAGTTTCAGACGAACCCTCGTGGGGTTGAAGCTGTGCCTTCTCGACGCTCCGCGGGACGAACACGCGTTTCAGACGAACCCTCGTGGGGTTGAAGCGATATAGGCTTCTGTGACCTCTATATCGCGCTCGTTTCAGAC
>NZ_BAFM01000057.1 GCF_000334895.1 Halococcus agarilyticus
AGGAGCGATAACTATGAGTACCGACCTTCAACCCCACAAGGGTTCGTCTGAAATGCGTTCCTTGACGAGGATCTCGACGCTTCGACTCTGCCTTCAACCCCACAAGGGTTCGTCTGAAATGCCACTCTCGCGGCGCTGTGGGAAGCGTTCGGGATG
>NZ_BAFM01000058.1 GCF_000334895.1 Halococcus agarilyticus
CCCTCGTGGGGTTGAAGCTACGGACATTCATAGGGACCCGGCCCGATTGATAGTGGTTTCAGACGAACCCTCGTGGGGTTGAAGCTTCGGACGGGTGCGGTGAAGGTGCTCGCGAACGA